>CAUZNX010000066.1:0-6700 GCA_963580905.1 Dehalococcoidia bacterium
CCCAACCACGGCGTAGAGCCGATAATGCCGTGCTTGCCGTCTTTCATGACGACCACCTTCAGCCTGTCCTGAAGGTAGGTCTTGTCGGTAGCCCCTATCGTACGCAGATAGTCGACGTAGTATGTGCAGCAGCCGAGGAACACATGCTGCCCGTTGTCGATCTCGACCTCCTCTTTGGGGTCGAGGAACGAAAACGCACGACCACCCAGGAACGGGCGCTTTTCGATGAGCGTGACGGCGAACCCCCGGTAGATCAGCTGCAGGGCAGTCGAGAGCCCGGCGAGACCGCCCCCAAGGACTACTACCCTTTTCTGAGCAGGGCCGTCGGTATGCGGCTCGTCGCCCATAGTCGTGCCACCATTAATAGTTTTTCGACGGGGCTAAGGCCGATTCGGCGCGAGAACACATCGTACTCCGACGCTTCGATGCGGTCGAGAATGGCGCTATACACACCGGCAAGCGCCGATGGGCACGCCCTGGACTCAGCCGACACCAGGGGAATCAGTTTGAGTCCACTTCTGAAGTACTGTCTTGCGCGCTCGACCTGAAAGCTCATCAGCTCGCGGAAGGCATCGTTCGTTGTGCCGGATATCAGATCTGTTTTCGAGTAGCCGTAGGCCGAGAGTTCGTCTGTGGGCAAGTAGATGCGGTCGCGGCCAGCGTCCTCCCCAAGATCTCGGAGAATGTTGGTCAATTGCATTGCAAGGCCAAGATCGACGGCATACTTCTCGGCCTTCGGGTCCGTAAATCCAAAGACGGCAATACTGATGAGTCCTACTGCGGATGCTACTCCGTAGCAGTAGCGCCTCAACTCTTCGAAGTCGCGATACCGCGTCTGGACAAGGTCCATCTCCATCCCGTCGACGAAATCTCCGAAGTAGCTTGTGGGGATGGAGTGCTCATCAATGGCATGCTTGAGCGCCAGGAGCACAAGATCAGGGCCGTCAGTGCTGCGTCCGGGGTCCGTGAGAGTACGAGCCTGCACGAGCTGCTCTCGCTTAACGTCCACGGAGGCGTCTCCGTCCACCACATCGTCTACCCTGCGAAAAAACGCATACGCCGCGTAAATGGCCCTCCGTTTCCGGTGGGGAAGGGTGCGGAATGCGTAGTAGAAATTCTTGGCCTCAGACTTGGTGATCTGGCGGCAAAGATCGTACGCCCTGTCTAGTTCCGTCGCCATTGTCACCGTCCATGGCCACCGGCAATGTGGAGGCTAAGGGAAATTGGTCGAATCGTAGGTCTATTGGCAGCATGTGCCGGGCCTCGTCGCTCAGACGCCGAGGCCCAACCTCAGCCGGACCGTCGTCGAGAGCATCAGCCACGTCTTGGCGGCCTTCGATATCGTGGGTCTCTGGCCCAGGACGTCGTAGCCCTGCTTCTGGATAGCGTCCAGTATCCTGGAACCGCCGCGACTGAACAGTGCTACATCCAGTTTCAGTCGCCCGTCCAGGGTGTCGATGAGCGCCATGCCTCGAAAAAACAGGTCCCTAGCGCGCTCGACCTCGAAGGCCATCATGTCGCGAAACTGGGGATTGAACTCCCGAGCGGCGAGCATTTCTTCGGTATAGCCGAAGCGCTCCATATCATCCACCGGAAGGTACACCCGGCCCATCTCGTGGTCACGGGCGACGTCTTGCCAAAAGTTGGTGAGCTGCAGCGCTGTGCATGTATGGTCTGACAGCGCTTGGCGTTCCTCATCACGGTATCCGAACAAGTAGAGCACGAGATGGCCAACCGGATTCGCGGAGTGTTGGCAGTAGCGCTCCAAGTCTTCGTAGGTCTGGTGCCGGGTGACTGTTTGGTCCATGCGGTTTGCTTCGACCAACATCCGGAATGGCTCTATCGGGATGTCGAAATCGCGTATTGTTTGTTGCAGCGCGACCATGAATGGATGGCTCGGGGTGCCGTCGTAGCAACGCTCCAGGTCCGCCTCCCAGGCGTCGAGGGCGTCCATCCGGTTGCCTTCATACTCATCGCCAAGGTCGTCGACACCGCGGCAGTATGCGTATATGGCGTACATGTGGGGACGCTTGTCCTGGGGAAGCAACCACGACCCGACCGTGAAGTTCTCGTAGTGGGTCTGCGCCAGCAAGGCGCATCGGGCATAGGCCTGTTCGACGGTGACGCCGCTCTCGCTGCCCGAGGCGAGCCCCTTCACGGGGCTACACCCCCATTAACTGTACGAGGATCTCTCTGGGGTTGGGTGACTCTTCATCGAGCTCGACCACGAACAGGCGTTGAAACTGGCCAAGGGCCAAAGCGCCGTCGATCACGGGGATGGTCTCGCTTGAGCCGAGGATCAGGTGGCGGCAGTGCGAGTGGCCGTTTGGACACTCGTCTTCGTGCATGTTCACGGTGCGCACAGCGAAGTCATTGTGGCTGTAGTTCGCGCTCCTCGGCGAAAAGGTCTCGAGAAGCTTGCTCAAGTCTTGCAGTAGGAGCGGTTCGTTCTCTTGAATCGTGATGGCGGCCGTCGTGTGTTTAGAGAACACAAGGCAGAAGCCATTTTGGATTCCGGACTCTCGAACGTAACCTGCAACCGTGTCCGTAACGTCGATAAACTCTGGCTCAGTAGTCGACTCCACGGGCATCGTGAAGACGCAAGTACTGATTAAGGCCTCGCTCACTTTCATTCCCATTCCTCTCCCGCGCGTCACTGCGCCGGCCCGAGCGCCTGCTCGGTTTGGCGTACACCAATGGCCTTGCCCTTTTGCACACGCCACACTACCAGGCTGCCCCTTGGCCGCATATAATATACACTGTTCGTCAAACTCGCCCCACCCCTCCAGCAACCTCCGATGAGTAGCCCCTGCGCGATCCGCCCAATATGCGTGTGCGGTATCTACCCAGAGCCATCAGCGGCCAGTAGCTGCGGTACATGTGATAGTTAATCATGAATCCGGCCGAAAGCCCCTCGCTCTGATATCTGGGGTCGTCCTGAGATGGGTTGCGCTCGAGACGCTGCCCCACACCGTATCCCGGAAACCCTGTACCCGTAAAGTATGCCTCGTCCCAGGAGCCTCCGTTTTGCTGGGTCTCGACGAGATGACGCACACCGCGCTCGGCCGCCGTACTGCCCTCATCACCAGCCGCTATAAGGGCCAGCAGTGCCCACGCCGTCTGGGAGGGCGTGCTCGGCCCACGACCGCGGGCGTCCCGATCCACGTAGGATATACAGCTTTCGCCCCAGCCGCCGTCGGCGTTTTGGTGATCTACTATCCATTGAACCGCACGCCTGACAGGCTCACTCGACATGTCGGATTGAAGTGCGTCCAGAGCGGGTAGCACTGCTCCCGCACCATAAATGTAATTGACGCCCCAGCGACCGAACCATGGGCCGTCGTCCTCCTGCTCGGACATGACATACCGCAGCGCCTTTTCAACCGGCGGGTCCTCCGCCTGGTAGCCAAGCTGCCCCAGCATCTCCAGGACGTGGGCGGTCACGTCAATGCTTGGCGGGTCGATCGCCTCGCCGAAGTCTGCAAAAGGAATCTTGGCGATGATCGTCTTTGTGTTGTTCTTGTCGAAGGCGGCCCAACCCCCGTTGTCGCACTGCATCCCCAGCGTCCAGGCTACAGCGCGATCGATAGCAGCCGACCTTGCCTCTCCCGGAGTGCCGTCGGCCCGGTCCAGCGCCATGACGATCTCGGCCGTGTCGTCGATATCAGGGTACACGTCATTGTGAAACTCGAAGGCCCAGCCACCGGGTGGGACCCCTCTGGCCCGGACCTGCCAGTCCCCGCCTTTCATGATCTGCTCGTCTACCAGGTACTTGGTTGCCGACACCATCGCGGGATGGCTGGCAGGAAGATCGGAGTCGAGCAGCGCGATCATTGCCAGACCCGTATCCCACAGCGGCGACACGCAGGCCTGAATTCGGAGCGTATCACCCTCTTCAATGGCAAAATTCTCGAAACCCGCCATGCCCTTGGCTATCACTGGGTGATCGGATGGGTAGCCCAGGCATGATAGCGCCATTAGGGAATACACCCATGGCGGTTGAATCCCGCCCCAGCTCCCATCGGCCTCCTGGTGCTCCAAGATCCACTGCTCGGCTCGCTTGATGGCCTGGCCGCGTGTTGGCTTCCAGGGCAGCTTGTCTAGGCGTCGCAGCAGGCCGTCGCCGGCATAGAACAGGGTATCCCAACCCACCAATTTCTTTGGCCGCCAGATGGTGTAATTCGTTTCGGACCGAGGCAGCGGGTACAGCTCATCGATGTGCGCACGCGCCGGTATCTCGCGAACCGGCTTGCGATCCAGCAGAATGATCATTGGCACTATCGTCGCCCTGGCCCAACTCGCAACGTCGTAGATGTTGATCGGGGACCAGTTTGGCAGCAGCATCATCTCAGCGGGCATGACTGGCACACCGTCCCAATCCCACTGTCCGAACAGGGATAGCCATACCTTGGTGAACACTCGAGTGTTCGGTACGCCGCCCTTGGATAAGATGAACTCCCTTGCCTTGACCATCCTGGGGTCGTCCGACTCGTAGCCAGCCAATTTCAGTGCGAGATAGCACTCCGTGGATGTGCTCAGATCCCCCGGTGCATCGTAGTACTGTCCCCAGGTGCCATCACTTCGCTGCCGACTCAAAATATGGTTGGCTAGCTGGGTCCAGCGTGCCTCGTCTTGCAGCCCGAGGAACTGGGTCAACAGGAGATACTCGGCCTCCATAGTGGGGTTGGATTCAAGCTCTCCCCACCAGTACCCTTCGGCATACTGGCTATCGAGGAGGTTGTCCTGCGCCCTGCCTATCGTGGCGTCGAGCTCCAGGCGCTGCTCATTTGTGAGTCTCATTGTGTTAGCGTCTAGCATAGTCAGTCCCAATTGCATTTTCTGTCTCGACCCGTGGCCATGGAGTCGAGGCGATGGACTCAAGCACGCGCGCGAGTGCTTTCTTGGCTGTTGCCGTCTCGGGGGCAAGCCTTAAGAGGTCTGGAATTGACCCCGGCCTGGTTGCTACGTGGACCAGGCTTCGCAGGAACCTCGCCGCCGCGCCTGACCCGATCAGATCGCTCACCAGGGCCGGCAGCGTCCGCTCCACCGGGTCCAGCACACACCGCACGACGACAGACTTCACTCCAGCCTGCGCCGCAACCTCGGCCACCCAATAGCTCTCCATATCTGCTACGGCCACAGGGAACCGATCCCCAATCGATCGCTTGACCTCGCTGGTGGCTGCCATATCCTTCACAGTGAGGCAACCGACCCGCTGCGGGGAATCCTCAAGAGCGAACAAGCTGTTCGAGACCCCATTTCCGGTGTTTTTGTGCAACACACCGGCGGTATGTCCGTCGATAGTCAACACCTCGTCGCACAGTACAACATCGCCCACGGAAAATCCCGGCACGACACCGCCTGCGAATCCGGCTGACACTATGACGTCCGGATTGCATCGCCGTATTGCCACAAGGGTTGCGACTTCAGCCCTCTCACGGCCGACCCCTCCGATGACCACAGCCACTTCGGGCCACCGGGTCGTCGTATAGAGCCTCACGGCCCCGTGCCGTTCCGACTCGCGGTACCCTCCCGCATCCAGGAAGTTGGCGACCTCGTCACGCATCGCGGCCACGATGGCTATCATATCGGTGATGTATGTTTCGTTAAAATCTCTAATAACTCCGAATTAATCGCTAATATAATATGCTAATTAAAGCAGTAGTCAAGTTGTATCAGATATATGTCCTAAAACGTTCTTAATATCGGTTCTATATTCGATATGCAATCCAACTAAATAACGCTGTGTTTTGGACTTTGATACCCTTCTATGCCGCACCGACGCCACTGTTTTGGAAGGCGCCCTCCTTAAGTAACTTGTATGCGTCCGACGGGTTCTTGAGCGCTCCGAATATCGATGCCGACTCGAAGCCGCAGTGCATCATGCAGTTGGCGCAGCGCGGGTCCTTGCCGACGCCATAGCGCTCCCACAACTCTTCGGACAGCAAGTCGCTGACCGACTGCGTGTGCTTGTCGCCGATGAGGTAGCACGGCTCCCGCCACCCCATAGTCGTATACGTTGGGTTGGACCAGGCGGTGCACTCGTAGTCACGATTTCCCCTGAGAAATTCCAGGTAGAGAGGGTTGTTGTAGAAGCGTATCTTCCTTCTTGGGTCCAGGACGTTCTTGAACACGCGACGAGCGTTCGTTCGCGATATGAAGAGCTCCTGGTTTGGCACCGCGTCGAACTTGTAGCCCGGCGAGACGTTGCACCCCTCGATACCCATCTCCGTAAGCATCGTGAACATCGAAACCAGATCTTCTTCGTCGCTGCCGTTGAAGACGGTCGTGTTGGTGGTGACCCTGTACCCCTGCTCTATGCCCGCCTTAATAGCACGGACAGCGATCTTGAAGACGCCCTTGCGGTACACGACGTGTCATGGGCCTCCTCCATCCCGTCCAGGTGCACCACGAACGCGAAATATTTTGACGCCGGTATTCGCTTCATCACGCGCTCCATCAAGAGCGCGTTGGTACAAAGGTATACGAACCGCTTTTTCGCGACGATCCTCGCGACGATCTCGTCGATCTCCGGATGGAGTGTCGGCTCGCCGCCAGCGATGGAGACGATAGGGGCCCCCGACTCCTCGGCTGCGGCGATACACTGGTCCACAGTGAGCATCTTGTCGATAACCGGCTCGTACTCACGGATCCGGCCACAGCCCTCGCATGCAAGGTTGCACTTCTCAAGAGGTTCGAG
>CAUZNX010000067.1:0-6691 GCA_963580905.1 Dehalococcoidia bacterium
CTGCCTGGTGCGCCCTCGAGCTACAGTGTTCAGCCCTCGAAGGGTGGCCCAGTTCCATCCATAGCCGACCACGACCGTGAGCGCTAGGACGTACAGGAGCCTGTAGAAGAGCCCAAAACCCGTCGCCATGCCCGTGCCCAGGGTTACCAAAGCCAGCAATATCACGAGGTAGAAGCGACCCTGGGGCCTGACCCGGAGAGCGCGCCAGATCACGTTTTGAACCAACCCCTGGACTGCGCACCAGGTACGGCGATTGAGTCCACGAGGGCTGAAATGATGGTCTCAGCCGTGTCGCCGCGCATTCGTGCGGCAGCAGAGGCGATGATGCGATGAGCAAGCATAGGCACCGCCAGCTCCTTCACGTCGTCCGGGAGCACGTAGTCCCTGCTCCGGATCAGGGCCAGTGCCTGAGCGCCACGGAACAGAGTCAACGACCCGCGCGGGGAGCTGCCCAGGGATATATCCGGGTGGCCTCGCGTCGCGCCTACCAGAGTGACCATGTACTGCCGAATCAGTTCGTCCACGTGGACGTTCTTCACCGACTCCTGCAGGTTAACGATGTCTTCGGCCGTCGCCACAGCAGCCAGGGAATCGATGGGGTGCACCGACTCCTGGCTGTTGACGATGGCAAGCTCTTGCTCCATCGTCGGATAGCCCAGCGTGATCTTAAGGAAGAAGCGATCGAGCTGCGCTTCGGGCAGAGGGAATGTCCCCTCGTACTCGATCGGGTTCTGGGTGGCCATCACTGTGAACGGGCGCGGTAGCTTGTGAGTGACTCCCTCGACCGTGACCTGCCTCTCGTCCATCGCCTCCAGCAGCGCCGATTGGGTCTTGGGGGTCGCCCGGTTGATCTCGTCCGCCAACACCAGTTGGGAGATGATCGGACCTGGCTTAAACTCAAATTCACCGTTTTTCTGGTTGAAGATAGACACGCCCGTGATATCGCTAGGCAGCAGGTCGGGGGTGAACTGTATCCGTCGGTAGATACAACTGGTGGACTGAGCCAGGCTCCGCGCCAACATCGTCTTGCCCACGCCCGGCACGTCCTCTATAAGGATGTGACCCTGGCATATGAGCGCGACCACGGCCAGCTCCACTGCGGAGTCCTTGCCGATGATCACCTTCTTGACGTTCTCCGCTATGCCGGTGGCTTCATCCCTCGCTGATTCGACTGCTAGCAATTGGGCCTCCATGGTACAGAACACACAGTAGTTATCGAGTTGTGCTTTTCGCAGCAGACTCAAGGTTGAGGCGTCTGCCTCAACCTCAATTACGAGACTTGCATGCGACCGGATTCCTGCTGGCCTTCTCCTCGGGGCGTCCCGCTTCGAACATCGACCCGAATCTCGTCGCTGGCCAGGGTCGCGGGCCTGGGGCAGACCAGACGCGGGCTCAGGAATTGACACATGCTATCCAATCGCATGACACCTGTCCACTTCACGATCGACACGCGCCACGCACCGCACCTCATCCATCGGAAATGGCAATATTCCCCGCGCAATCGGATGTTTCCGCAGCCTGCTCTGGGCTGCTACAATGTGGCCAGAACTCATAGGAGGCTGCACATGCCAGATGTCAAGATAGAGTGGAACGCGGGCAGGACACAGGATCAGAAGGACAAGGTAGCGAAGGCGATCACCGACGCCCTCGTGGAGATCGCGAAAGCGCCACGGGAGAACGTCAAGATCTCGTTCAAGGACAACCCCGTATAGCATTCCTCGACCTGTACGACCCGTATCTATAGAAAGACCCCGGCAAGTTCGCCGGGGTCTTTTTTTGTGCGACTCACCCGCTACTCGAACGCACCCATCACCACCACACCCCCAAGAACGCATGTGCTACACTGCCCTGCATGCCCAGACCAAAATACACACCGGGTCAGCGGGTTCGCATCAACGAGAATGCCATCGGCCTCGTCATGGGATTCGTCGGGATGTCGGGCCACGTAGGAATCGGCGGCATCAACGCGCCCTCGTTCTACCAGAGCTACTACTTCGTGACGGTCCGGATGGAAACAGGGGCTACGGTCACCCTGAGGCTACCAGAGCAGTACCTGGACGAAGTTCTCGTGAAATAGCTGCTATCCGGGGCCTTCCTCGCCAAGCCAGTCTAATTTGCTCAGAATTGCGTCGACATGTGGCCATCTGCGGAGCTCCTGCTTGCGGTCCCACCAGATGACCGAGACGACCTCGTCGCTGAGCGCAGGTTCGCCCGGAGCCTCGATCATGAACGCATGGTGCCGGTTGGTTGAGCTCTCCCACGTGAACAGCCGACCCTACCATGTTCCGACTTTGGTGGGTCCCAAGTCAGATGAAAGCTTCTGGTGAGTGGTGGGGGATAGAGGACTCGAACCTCTGACCTCCTGTGTGTAAGACAGGCGCTCTAACCAACTGAGCTAACCCCCCACGTGGCGGAACTGCCTCGTGGCGGACGGGAGTTGGTGGGCATGGATCGTGAGAGAGGTGAAGTGCGCTTGGCGGGACTTGAACCCACGGCCTCAGCCTTCGCAGGGCTGCGCTCTATCCAGCTGAGCTACAAGCGCGCGTTCGATGGACACGATCGTCCACACATATAGGAAGCAGGCCCGTTCCGACCACCTTCCCGTATCTGCGACCACCATTACCGTCACCCTCTCAGTTTAGCCCGTACACCCCCGTACCCGCAAGTATGCACGCACACTACATTTGCCCGGCTCAACCTCACCTCGCCGACACGATGCACGATCCGATGCCAGCCCCGCCTTCAACGCGTGGTAGAATGGCGCTCAGATCACCCCCCAGCCGAGGTGGGTCACCGTCGTAGCGTCCGCTCTGTAATGCTAACGAGCACGGGAGACCGGCTGTATGATCACATTCATAATTCGCCGTTCGCTCCTATCCCTCCTGACGATAGGGGCGCTCTCCGTAATCTCCTTCGTCGTGATCCAACTACCGCCGGGCGACTTCGTGGATACCTACATTCTCGACCTCGTGCAGGGCGGAGACCTGGCCCTCCCGGACACCCCGGCGATGCGCGACCTGGCCGACTCACTCCGGACGCAGTACGGGCTGGACCGCCCCATGGTCGTTCAGTACTTCAAGTGGGTATGGCCGGTCATGCATGGCGACTTCGGCCAGTCGCTGGTGTTCCAGCAGCCTGCCGCCTCAGTCATCGGGGAGCGGCTCTTGATGACGGTCATCCTCGCGGGGACGACGGCCATGTTCGCGTGGGGTCTCTCCATCCCCATCGGCATCTACTCCGCAGTTCGCCAACACAGCGTCGAGGACTACACCGTCACCTTTATCGGCTTCCTGGGCCTCGCAGTCCCCGACTTCCTGCTGGCGCTGTGGCTGCTCTGGATCAGCTTTAAATTCTTCCCGGACCACGAGATCGGCGGCCTTTTCTCTCGCGAATACATCGAGGCGCCCTGGGGCTGGGGCCGAGTGATGGACCTGATCTCGCACCTGTGGATAGCCGCCTTTGTGGTGGGCACGGCGGGAACGGCCGCCCTGATACGCGTGATGCGGGCGAACCTGCTGGACGAGCTACACAAGCCCTATGTCATAACCGCTCGGGCCAAGGGTTTGGCCGAGTGGAAGCTAATACTGAAATACCCCGTCCGGCTCGCCATCAACCCGCTGGTGAGCACGCTGGGCTACCTGCTGCCGGTTCTGATGTCAGGCAGCGTGATCGTCTCGGTGGTGCTGAGCCTGCCGACCGAGGGGCCGCTGCTGCTGCATGCGCTGCTGGCCGAAGACCTGTTCGTGTCGGCGGCCATCGTGCTCCTCCTGGGCACGCTGACAGTCATTGGCACGCTGCTGTCCGACATCCTCCTGGGCATCATCGACCCACGCATCAGGATGGGCTAAATACCTACCACCTCGAAGGAGACGTTATGAAGCACATGAGAGTCACTGTGGCGGTCATTGCGCTGGTCCTACTGGCCTTTGGTTGCAGCAGCGATCCGGCCATCCCTGACGAGGACGGGAATCTCAATATTGCAATGGCCGATTCCAAGTTCACTCCCGACAAGTTCGACATCGAGGCCGGTAGAACCGTCCGCATAATACTGTCCAACGAATCCGTCGCTAGTGACTACGGCTTCACGGTCGGTGAAGGCGGCTCCTCCAGTGGATACGCGAACGACTTCTTCACAGGCGTCGAAGTAGAGGTGACCGGCCCGGCAAAGTTGATCAGGGCCGGTGAGGCCGTGCTCACACGTGAGGGCAATGACGCCGTGGCAAACACCGATGGTGGCAATGGATTCACGGTGATTGTCGGCCCCTCCACCAAGTCCGTTATTATCGAATTTGTCGTTCCACCGGAGTTTGGGGAGTGGGAATTCGCATCCTTCGAAGATGGTGGGGCCCACTACGAAGATGGAATGCGGGGCGTTATGAAGGTGTTCCCCTGCTCAAAGAGCACAGCGGGTACCGGGTCGCAAAACCCGAGTACCGGCGGCAGGCCGACGTGCTGACTAACGACGTCACCTAGACTCGAACGCCGTCGGGCAGCGTGGGACGTAAGGAGGCTTTGATGCGATTTTCGAAGACACTGGCAGCTATAGCCGGGCTGGTCTTTCTCGTTCTGGGTTGCGGAGGTGGTGGCGAGGCTGCAATCCCAGTGTTCGAGACTGCAAGGGGTGTCGGTACGCTCACCATAGACATGGATGATTTCAAGTTCACCCCCGATAACATCAAACTGACCACCGGACAGCAGGTACGTATCGTTCTGAGCAACAGCTCGGTGACGAACGACCACGGCTTCACAGTGGGCTATGGGCTGTTGACAGAGGGCGGCTCGTCTAGTGGATTCCAGACAGACCTTTTCGACGGCATTGAGGTGTTAGTCACCGGGCCAGCCAAACTGGTCAGATCCGGCAAGGCCATCGTGACACGCGATGGCGATGGAGGGGTGGAAGACGACGCCAGCGGTTTCCTGGTCATCAAGGGCCCGTCCAGCCAGAATACGATCATCGAGTTTACCGTCCCCGATACATTCGGAGAGTATGAATTCGCATCGTTCGAAAGCAACGGAGATTACTACAAAGACGGGATGAAGGGCCTTATCAACGTGTTCCCCAAAGAGCCCGACTGCCCACGCCCAGGAACAGCGAATTGCAGTCGGTAAGTCCGCTCCACTGAAGACATGGCCCGACCGCACTATGAGTCGCGCGGTCGGGCCAGTAGATTCCTAGGGGCGTGTTGCGACAGGATCTGTCTGCGGCGAATCCGTGGTCAAGCTTTTCAACCGAGGGAAGTCCGGGATCAATATCCCACCGCCCACCGTTTCGATAAGCCCCCCGGTTTCCAGGCTCTCCATCACCTTGGTTACGATCTCCTCCGAGGTACCCGCCATATCGGCCAGATCCTGCTGTTGGGGCAGCCTCTCGATGAGCACGTCGGCCTCGTGGCGCGGCTCGCCAACCTCCGCCGCTATCCTCAGAAGAGTCAGCAGCACCCTACTGTCCGCATCGCCGAGGGCAAGATACTCTATCTGCTGATCGGCGGCCCTGATCTGACCTGCAAGCTGCTTGAGCAGATGGATCGAGAGCGAAGGGTTTCGCTCGATCAGGCCCAGGAACTCACTGCGCTCGATGACGTAGACCTCGGTCTCGTCCATTGCTATCACGTTCGCCGACCGCTCGCGCCCGTCGAGCACTGACAGCTCTCCGAAGTACTGGCCCTGCCGCAAAAAGGCAAGTACGACCTCCTTGCCCTCTCCGCTCGACCGGGTGACTTTGACAGCGCCGTGCCGGAGGACATACATGGCGTCCCCGCTCTGCCCTTCAGCCAGGATCACCTCGCCTGCAAAATATCGGCTTGTCTGGACAACTGAGCTAAGAGAAACCAGCTCCTCGCGACCCAGCCCACCAAACAACGGAACCCGGCTCAGGGCAGGTACCATAATATCGAGATCGGTGCCGGCAACATGTGACCGTAACACGATAAATCCTCCTAATATGCGCTTGGGGCCAAAAGCCTACCCGCCTAATCAAGCTCTGATCGTTGCTGAGTACATCAAAATCGTCACTGGTCCTACATGTGGACCTCAGGCAACGCGGTCTAAACAAGTAGCGCAAATGGGTGACCCTGGCGGTCTTGTAGGCAGCGTGATGTGGAGGCGTAGGCAGATTCTTGGCAGGAGGCTCGTCCAGCGTTAGGCCGAACGCGGCTAGGTGATAGGAACATCCGAAGAGCTGGGGCGAAAACAAGAGATACAACAGGCGATAAGAGAGTTCTCTGCGAAGAACCATGAGTCATGAGCTTTGGAGAGGACGTCGCCGAGGTTATGACGCGCCTATTTCGCGCTAATCAAGGTTCCCTGGAGGGGTACCACCTAGGCGCCCAACGCGCCCGCGTTTCAATAGTATGAGGACGGCAATCAGCGTACCCATGGCGATCATGCCCCACGCGCCGACGCCGGGTAAAGGCGTAGGTGTTGGACCTGTGTCCCCAGGATCGTACGTGCGCAGAAAGGCATCGGTTCCGCCCACAGAGCTCAGGCCCGGAAGGGTGCCATGAGTTGATCAGACGGTGAAGACGCCGGCCATGCCAGCGTGAACTGCTCTACTATCGTCGTCGCGGCTAGACCCAAACTGTTCGGTCCATACCTCGTTGCCGGATATGTCATACCTCCGAAGGAAGGTATCCGATCCTCCCCCGGAATTCTGTCCCGGCAGAGTGCCAGATGTATTTCCAACTACAAAGAC
>CAUZNX010000068.1:0-6627 GCA_963580905.1 Dehalococcoidia bacterium
AGACCGCGAAACCGAGAAGGCCCAATAACCCGCGCTTTCTCATCTTCCTCATAAATTCTCCTCCCTCACGATGCAATCTAAATCAACCCACACGGCGATCCTGTGTGCCAGAACCGCAAGTCGTGCGAGGTTACACAAATACAATTGCCATGTCAACCATCCCTCGGATATCTATGCCCTAACTATCATCCCTCTCCAAGCCTTCCGGAACCGAAACCGCTGATTCGCCCTGAAACCGGATCGCAAAAGCGCTGCCACGCTCCGACACAGGGATATCAAACACCGTCACCCATGGCCTTGGATGGCTACCTCTAGTGAGTCTCACTGTTTCTGTGAGGTTGTATCCGGGAGACTCCGCGATCCACGCAGCAAGCCCCGCTGGGGAATGGGGATAGGATCGACCCGAAGTCGATTCGAGTTGCAGGTCGTCCTGCGCGAAAATCACCTCGGAGTCCGCCTGGTTGGACAGTAGGTAGTGGAGTTCCAGAAACACTCCGACAGGCTCGGTGCCGGAGATATCGTCGCGAAAGAGGAGCCTCGTCGCCTCGACCGCCAGCGAAGGAGACGTCGGGCCAACGCTCGGAACCTCGCCACTAGAGCCACATCCCGTCAGCAGCAGCGTTCCAACGACCAACAGCAGGCCCAATAGTCGGACGATACTCGCTCCCATGCTGCTACATCTCGCCGAGTCTGAGGGCCTGCTGCAGGGATGACCTGCGAACGATGAAGATAATCGCCAGGACGATTGCAGCGAAAATCACCGCGATCACCGCGTACGTGACTAGCAAGGCAACCCACTCAACGTGGGGGGCGAAAGGCGGTAGTACCGCTCCGCCGGTGTCGCTGTGGCCAAGGAATGGCATGATAGTGGCGCTCAGCCGGCCACCCATCCAGGTGCCAAGCGCAATTCCCACCGCAACTACGAGGCTCTGCTCCAGCCACATCAGCGCGTTGAGCTGACCACTTGATAGCCCCATGCTTCGCAGTAGGGCGAACTGTGTTCCTCGCTCTTGGAACGAAACGTAGCCGTGTAACAGTAGGCCGAGACAACTCAATAACAAAACAACCAGGAAGGATATGAGTAGCATCGAGCGCCATCCGGCATCCAGCAAGGGGTCCACCTCAGAGTCCAGCAGACCCTGCTGGCGATCGTGTACCGCTGTGTTTGGGAATGGCTCGCTCCGCAGGCCCTCGGCCAGCACACTAATGTCAACAACCCCATCCGCCGGGTTCAGCCACACCTCATTCGCTGTGATTATTTCGCCATAGGTAGCCTCGACATTCGCGGTCTGGGTGAGCGAAGCCAGGTCGGCGATCAGCCATCGGTCCCCAAGCGTGTCCAGCGTCGGGAAGTAGTCCACGGCAGCCACCGTGAGCACATCCAGGTTGCCACCCCCAACAGTGACCGTGAACACCTCGCCGACAGAGTGTCCGGCGTCCTTCATGAATTCCGAACTAGCCAGGACCGGCAGCGGCGTCACCGGGGGGCCGTGGAACAAGCCTCTGCTCGTCCGTCTTCGACCGCCAGACCAGGCAAATAGCATCGACCCCGAGTCCCCATCAGAGCCCAACTCCGTGTGAAGGAGTGTGTCCGACACAGACTCCGCGGTCGTGCGAAGGATGCTCCACTCAGACGCATCATCGAAGGTCTCGACAACCGGGTTTGCCTCGCTACCGGTCAACGCCCTGACCTGATCGATCATCAACCATCCTGGATCCAGGTCCTGATCATCAGATCTTTCGCTCACGACAATCGACACTAAATCGTAGGGCGCTACGGGGAAGAGTCCGCGGTTCCTGGATGAGACCCTCCGACCCAGCAGGCGGGCCGTCACGGTCGTCCAGTCCCCGGATGTGATTCTCCCAAATGAATAGGAGAAGTAACGACCGTTGGCGTCACGGATACGGGCGATAAGCTCTACATTTTCGGTCTCTGAACTGTGAGACCTATCGGCCTTGACCGTAGCAACGAGACTCTGGGTATCTAGAGGCAATCGGATGCCGTTCGGAAGAGACTCGTACTTGAGCTTTGGTAACAACTCGTCCATCGAGTCATCGGAAAAATCATCGCGGAGCCAGGCAACGTCCTCAAACTGATCGATATCCACCGCGAAGACCCGGATGGGTACGCCCTGGACTTCAGTGAGATCGAATGCCCTTCCTCTGTATGCCCCAACGACCTGGGCTACACCATCTAGCTCCAGGTATTGTGCCTCGAATGCTTCGGTGAATCCTCTCGCAGCCGTCTCAATCCCTTCCACTCGCAGTTCGCTGCCAGTCGCGTAGAAAACCCGATCCTTGAATGAACGTGCTAGCGTCCCACCGACGCTTGCAACGAAAATACCCAGGCCGGCGGTCAGGATCAACAGCAGGGAAAGCCTCGAATAGTGGGTCGGGTTGCGAGCCATCTGCCAGAGCCCCAGGACCGGTCCGACAGGCATCCATCTTGAGAGTACCCGGCTAGCCAGCGTGAGTGCCAGAGGCAGCAGCCTCAGGAGCACCATCGCGGACGCCACAAGGATCAGACCAGGCATCGCCAACAACACCTGATCTACTACCCTGTCGCCGAATACGCTCGTCGCCACCAATGACCCCTGCTCCGTGAGCTGTCTGAACATAAAAAGGGCCACCACAAGCAGTCCGACATCGAGGTAGTAGCGCTGAAAGAAGGATTGCCGGGTTGGTCGAGCCAGTTCCTGACGATGGGTCGCCACCTCGATCCTCGACGCCAGCCAGGCAGGAACGCTCAGCGCCACCAAGGTCAGGACGCCCCCCAGCGCACTAAGGCCATATGACGCGATGGAAATCCGAACCGGCAAGGCCGTGCTGCCTGTCAGTTCGGAAAACGCTGGCGAGAAGCCAAGGGCGCTCACCGCTGCCGCTGCCACTAACGGGCCAACTACCACCGCAACGACCGACATCGTGGCGCCTTCGAGTAAGAACACCGTCATAACGTGGATCGTTGACGCGCCTCGGCTCCTTATCAGCACAATCTCAGTCCGCTGACGCGCGACGACCATGGCGGAGACCACCATGATGTAATAGAGGATGACGAGCACGATGACGAGCATCGCCACAATGATCGGCAGCTTGGTAAAGAAATGCCTTCGCTCGAAGGTCCTGATCGCCGAATCGAGGTTGGTATGCTGTTGGTACCCAAACAGCCGCGTCCCGAGACGGTTCTGCACCGCCGTTATACCTACCAAGACATCGAGAGCGTTCCGTGCGTCCAGAGCTTCGAAATCTACCTTCAGCAGCCACGCATACTTCGTATCCATGTTGCTGAACGACGGTCCCACCACACCGAAGTACGCCGCTTCACTAATGTGGAATGGTAGGGCATCGAAGTTGACCCGTGTTCCGACACTGAGAACCTCGTCGTCAATCTGCCAGAGATCGGCTTTCGGGTCGTTCCGCTTGAATAGCCCGCTAACCACCACGATCATATAGGGAGTGGGACCCGGCTGAGACGGCACAGCCACTATCCGATCCCCTACGCCAACACCAAACGCCCGGCCCGCCTCCTCGGGAACCAGCGCCTCGACTACAAGAGGCTCCCCAGGTTCCTTGATCGCTTCCTCTCGAGGAAATCTACCGCCCGGCAGCAGCGTGACACTTTCGTCAAACCCGGACATGAACGCGAAGTATGACCGAACGGACGTCGACCACAGGTCCCTCCGGTCATCGAACGTCCCAGGGGTGCCCACAGCGAAGACTGACGTTCTACCAGCCCTATCCTGACCTCTCAAGAAGCGACCTAATAGCGGTCCCGTCTGGGAATCGACAACCTCGGAAATCGCCTCATTGTTATCCCAATTCGTCGGACCTCTGTCAGCGCTCAATACGACGTTCGACTCTACCGGCGATAGCCCTTCGAGCTCTATATCTAGGGCGAGATCTCGCAGGGCCTCGAAGTAGATAGCAGTTCCGGCAAGCATCGCGGACGCCAGGACGACACCCACGACGACTGAAGAGAGCAACCGCCAGTTGGCGACGCTACGCCTGACAAGTAGCTGCCACGTAGAAAAAAGACCCTTAATTCGCACGCTACCTCAAATCAGCCACCCGATGGTGGCCACGACCCTATCGGAAGGTCGCTAACAAACATTGTCGATTTGGTCCTACCCGTCATATCTCTACCCGGGATATCTCGTGTAGCCTCATCCGGCCGATGGCCCGATACACCGCGAATATCGCAGTGAGTATCACCAAGACCAACACGATGTAAACCGGGGCCATGAATCCCCACTCGGTCCTGAGTAGGAAGGGCGGTATCACTGGGTCACCGGTCTCTGTTATTGCCAGCGTAGATACCATCATCTTGCTCATCTGGAAGCCGGCCCAGTTGCCCAGAACCAGGCCGATCACCGCGATGGCAATATGCTCGATGCCGAGCAGTCCCATCATCTGCGATCGGGTCAGTCCCAGTGAGCGCAGCGTGCCCGCCTCGCCCCGGCCTCTAGTGGCAAATGCCAGGATGTACACGGCGTAGGCAATCGCTGACACGACGACGATCACGCCCACGGAGATTAGCACCATTAACTTCCATCCGGCCGTGATCAATGGGTCGATACGGGTACTCAGCAGTCGCTGCTCCTTGAAATGAAGTTGGGTCTGCTGAATGCCAAGGGCCAGTAAGCTATCGCGAGCAGCCTCATCCTCGCCAGGTGTGGTGCTTATGAATACCTCGTCGGCGGCAAAGCGCAGCCCCGGGCTCAGCATGTTCAGATACCGCAGGTAGGAGGTCATCTCCATCACCATGAACCCCATGTCCAGCGGGTCCCCTGGGGGGAGTGTCGGGAAGTATTCCACTATGTCAGTGATCAGGACCGGAAACGCGCGACTGGCGATGTCGATCACAAAGGTATTGCCGGGACCTGTCCCGGTGGCATCGGCAAAGGACGCGCTCACCAGCACCGGAATTCGTCCTGCACCGCTCAGCCGGTGGATGCCTCGCATCCCCAGGTCGGTGTCTTTGCCGAAGGTAAAAGTTATCGCACTCTCTCCAGAAAGTTTGTCCTCCTCGGTCAGCGCGATCACATCGCGAGACCCAGGGGCAACCTTCATTGGGGACCACGCGAGCCCATCCTCAAAACCGTCGATGATCGTGGTCTCTCCCTCTGGTCCGGCCGCAAACACATTGTCCATCAGCACCGTGCCGGGCGTGCCCGACGGGCCATATACGAACTCGAATAGCTGGATCGACAGCAGGTTGACCGGCTGCACCAAGTCGTCCGGAATTCCGGTCGACATTATCTGCCATCCGTCGCGGCTCAGTGGTCCCACATTGAGGATCACGACAATCCCCCTGGCGTCTTCGACCGCGAACATTACGAAAATAGACGGATAAGGGACAAGGGGCTTCACCCATACTCCAAGGCCTGCCGAGCCCTCGGGCACATCCATGACAACTGGCACAGCACTGCTCGTAAGATCGGCCATCATCACATCCAGCGAGCGGTCGGCGAAGTCGTCCCGGAACCAGGATGCCTTGGAGAACGGCTCCGACTCCAACGCAAGGACCGAAAACACCCTCCGCGAAGCATCGGCCCCAATCTGGCCTACGGTTCGGTGGGCAAGCGCAGCGTAGGTTACGCCCGGCAGATCGATAAACAACTGCCTGGACTCGTCGGGCGAAGCCACAGTGATGTCTTGAATATTGGTGACATGCAAATCGGAGGCCACCTCATATAGGGCCTGCTCCTCCTGACTCAACCCCAACGTAGCGCCAACAGTAGTCGACAAAATCCCCAGGCCCGTCAGCAGCACGAGGAGCAACATCATCCAGGTGTATTGAAACGGATTGCGGGACATATGGAGTAGCGAGATAGCCGCCCATACTGGGGCCGCCTTGACTAGTATCCTGAAAACATAGAATCCGGCATGCAGAGGCACGGACGCGATCAGCAGCACAGCGGCGGCGAAGATGGCATCATCTGGCGACAAGGACTCCGTGTAGGCAAACAACGCGACGGCCCCGCCGCCAAAGATGATTGCGATCCATCTCGAGATTGATCGACCGGTACGGGCGGCAAACAGGTGGGCGAGTACTGCGACTGCAAGTAGCGCCAGAGGCATGATCCAGTCCATCGTGTATTCGTCCCTTATTTCCCGGGCCACGATAGCCGGTGCCAGCACCACCACAGATGTCGCCGTCGCCAGGTGCGCCAGGACGGGCGACTCTCCACTAATATATTTCACAAAGATTGGGAACAGTCTCATGAACAGCAAGGCGACGACCGCCAATAGCAGAACGGGCGCCAAAAGCAGCGCCTCGTTGATCTCTACTTCCTTGAAGAGCCCTCCCGATACCACGTGGCCGCGGGAACGAATTTCCCAAAACAACAGCCCGCCTAATACAAGGAGTCCAACGTCCAGATAATAGCGCTGGATGAAGGGCAGCGTAGGCGCACGGAATGACCGGAACCTCTGACCCACGACCGTCGAGCGGCCACCGATCAGGCCAGGAATGACGAACAACAAGAGGCATAGCACACCGGCCCCAATCGCCACGAGAAACGCCGTGGGTCCGGCCACCACTGGCAGGCGCCCTCCCTCAGTGAACTCGTCGAAGTAGGAAAGCCTCCCGGCCATCGCCACAGCGCCTATTACCAGGAACGGCGCGAT
>CAUZNX010000069.1:0-6620 GCA_963580905.1 Dehalococcoidia bacterium
GCCGAGATCGGCGATATCCTGGGCGCTCACATGATCGGCGCCGAGGTGACCGAGTTGCTGGGAGAGCTCTCGATGGCGAAACTGTTGGAGAGCACTAACAAGGAATTGGGCTGGCTGGTTCACCCCCACCCCACGATCTCAGAGACCATCAAGGAGGCCGCCCTGGACGCGGATGGCGAGGCCATCCACCTTTATCGTCCACGCGCAGGATAAGCGATGGATCTAGGCAATAGCCAGGCAGTCCAGCTATACGAAAAGATGTTGCTCATACGCCGCTTCGAGGAGCAGAGCGGTCGTCTGTACATGCAAGGCAAAATCAACGGCTTCCTGCACCTATACATCGGCGAGGAAGCCATCGCCGTCGGGGCCATATCTTCACTTCGAGACGACGACTACATAATCACTCACTATCGTGACCACGGTCACGCGCTTGCCCGGGGAGTGCACCCCAACCTGATCATGGCAGAGCTCATGGGCAAGGTTACGGGGACCAGCGGCGGCAAGGGCGGCTCCATGCACATCTTCGATGTCTCGAAGGGGTTCATGGGAGGCCACGCCATAGTAGGCGGTCAGATGCCATTGGCGGCGGGGCTGGCCCTGGCCATCAAGTACAGGGGTGAAGATCGCGCAGTCCTCTGCGTCTTCGGAGATGGCGCGGTGAACGAGGGCTCTTTTCACGAGACCATGAATTTGGCATCGCTCTGGAAGCTTCCGATAATCTTCTTGCTAGAGAACAACCTGTACGGGATGGGGACCCACATCGAACGGACCAGGGCAGGCGGCAAGGATATCTATTTGAACGCCGACGCCTATAAGATTCCCGCAGCCCAGATCGACGGCATGGATGTCGTTGCGGTGCGCGACTCGTTTACAGAGGCGTTGGAGCGCATCCGAGCGGGTGAAGGTCCCGTGTTCCTTGAGGCGATGACCTATAGATTTGTCGGGCATTCGCTTCAGGACCCGCAGTCATACCGCGAATCGGCCGAAGTCGACCAGTGGCGGATTCGTGATCCAATCGATACCTTCAGAGAGGCTTCCTTTGTGGATGGCCTCCTCGACGACGGCCAGATCACCAGGATTGGTGAGCGAGTTGATGCGGCGATCTCTGAAGCCATCGCATTCGCAGAACAAAGTGACGAGCCTGGCCCTGAAGCCCTCTTTGAGAATGTGGAAGGCTGATGGTAACCGCGACCAGAGGGGGAGCAATTTATGGGTGAAATAACCCTCAGGGACGCCGTCACCAGGGGCCTCACGGAGGCGCTGGACACAGACGAGCGAGTCTTCCTCATGGGGGAGGACATCGGAAGTTACCAGGGGCCCTACGCTGTCACCAAAGGACTGCTGGAGAAGTACGGCCACGAACGGATCAAGGACACCCCAATTTCGGAAGGGGTGGTCGTGGGTGCCGCGGTAGGGGCCGCCATGGCGGGCCTGAGGCCCATCGTCGAGATCATGACGATCAACTTCCTCCTCTTGGCCATGGACATGGTTGTGAACCACGCGGCGAAGCTGCGCTACATGTCCAACGGCCAGATACAGGTACCCATGGTCATCAGGACCGTAACGGGCGGTGGTGCACAACTAGGTGCCACACACTCTCAGAGTCTCGAAGGATGGTTCGCGTCGGTTCCAGGCCTGAAGGTGGCGGCGCCGTCCGACCCATACGATGCCCTGGGCCTGCTACGAACAGCTATCGCCGATGAAGACCCGGTAATCTTTGCGGAGCATGCGCGCTTGTATCAGGTGCGCGGTGACGTCCCCGACGACTACTACGCGATACCCTTCGGACAAGCGAAGGTCAAGCGGGCCGGCGACGACGTAACCCTCGTAGCCTATTCGCGAGGGGTCCACACGGCGCTCGAGGCGGCCGCCATATTGGAGAAAAAGGGAGTGGATGCGGAAGTCATCGACCTTCGCACGCTCCGTCCGCTGGATACTGCGACCGTGCTAGCTTCGGTCGAGAAGACCAACCGAGTCATCGTCGTTGATGAGGCGTGGCGGAGTGGCGGATTTGGAGCGGAAGTTGCCAGCATGATTCAGGAAAATGCCTTCGACTCCCTCGACGGCCCCGTAGGTCGCGTGGCAGGCTTGGAGGTTCCCGCGCCCTACAACGGGACACTGGAGGCCTCGGCGCTTCCGGACGCGTCACAAATCGTCAGCACAATCGAAGATATATTCGGAATATAGTTGATCCCGGCGCTTGGCCTTGCGCCGAGCGCGGATCAGGGGGGTGAATCCTGGCTACACAACTAACTATGCCCCAGATGGGCTACGACATGCTTGAAGGCACCGTAGTTCGCTGGCTTATGACAGAGGGATCCGAGGTCAACATCGGTGATGCACTCGCCGAGATCGAGACCGATAAGGCTGTCGTCGAATTCGAGGCCACCGAGCCGGGCCTACTGCGAAAAATCCTCGTCGCCGAAGGTGCCACCGTGCCGGTCGGCCAGGTCATTGCCATCGTTGGCGATGCCGACGAGGACATTTCAGCTCTTGAGAGCGGGGACGCGTCCCCAGCGCCTGCACCTGAACCCGAACCTGCCCCAGCGGAGGCCCCCTCCGAGGAGGAGGCTGCCATACCGTTGCCCCCACCAGCTGCCGCTGCGGACACTGAGGCACCTGCCGCTGGCGGTCTCCGGGCATCCCCCGTTGCCCGTCGCATCGCCGACGAGCGAGGAATCGACCTGCGCCAGATCCAAGGCACCGGCCCGGGCGGCAGAGTCACCAAGAACGACGTGCTCAACTTCGAGCCTGCCGAGGTGCCCTCAGCGGCTCCTGAGGAGCCTGCACCCGTAGTCGTAGCATCATCCGAAAAGCCGGCGCCGACCCCCGTCGAGCCGCCGAAGCCCGTGGTGACGCCATCTGTTGCGGCGCAGACTGAGGCCGCCGGGGAATTGGTGCCGATGTCCCGCGTACGCCAACAGATCGCTCGAGTGACGGCGAAGAGCAAGCGGGAAGCGCCCCACTTCTATGTGTCGGCGGAGATCGACATGACAAAGGCGATGGACCTGCGCAAGCAGATCAACGCAACTCTTGAAAGCGAGGGAGTGCGCGTCAGCGTCAACGACATGATCATCAGAGCGTGTGCACAGGCGTTGAAGGGGTTCCCGAACCTCAACTCCTACTACACCGACGACGGGATCCAGATGAACGATGGGATCAACATAGGTATCGCCATCGCTGGTGAGCAAGGCCTGATCCTGCCAGCCATCATGGAAAGCGGAACCATGAGCCTTGCCGAGATCGCAAAGGCCAGCAAGGACCTTGTGGAACGAGCGACCAAGGGCACACTGCACGCGAGAGAGTACACTGGCGGCACCTTCGCAGTGAGCAACCTGGGCATGTTCGATGTGACCAGCTTCATAGCCATAATCCAGCCACCGCAGTCAGCCGTGCTCGCGGTAGGGACAGTGGCCCCTCGGCCCATCGCGGACGGGGGCGAGATCAAGGTCGCGAGCATGATGACCGCGACAATATCAGCGGACCATCGCGTCACCGACGGTGCGGAGTCCGCCCAGTTCCTGGTAGCAGTCAAGAAGATGCTCGAAGACCCGATGAGCCTGCTCGTATGACGCGAACGTTCCGTTCGATTTTGTATGGTCAGGTTGTGATGTGGAGGGTGATGTGTTGCATTTGAGATTCGGGCTTGTTCTCAGGCACTGGGAAGAAGATTTCGTGGGGATCGTGGTACATGATCCCAGCCGACCTGTGTCGGCAAACCAAGCCATATGAAGACCGTCTCCGAGCCTAAGGTCTACCTCGTAACCAGGCCCAGCGTCGACTGGGAGGGCATCGCAGCCTTCCTCCAAGACGAGGACGTGCCACCCATTCCCGAGAGCATACGCGCAGGGAAGGACGAGTCCGCGGTAGTCGTCGAGATTTCAGCGCGCCTGTGCTACATGAGCTACGGTCGAGGCCGCAAGGACATCACAGACTTCGTCGACAATCTCCTGTCGAAGGGCGATGGAAGCGTGTTCGAGCACGTTAACTATGGCTTCGCCATCACCGGGGTCTCACGGGCCCTAACCCACGAACTCGTACGGCACCGTGCCGGATTTGCATACAGCCAGCGCTCACAAAGATTCGTAGACGAGTCTGAAGGTCGCTTCGTTGTGCCACCGGCCCTCGCCGATGGGCGGGAAGGTACCGAAGAGGCCAACGCGATCCTCACGGACGCGCTGGAATCAGCCTCCGCCAGCTACGAAAAACTGGTGACGGCCCTGGAAGAGGTCCTGCCCAAGGACATCTTCACCGACTGGCGGGACCGGCGGAAGGCCATTCGGCAGGCGGCTAGAGCGGTGTTGCCCAACGCGACCGAGACGAAAATTTTCGTAACGGCAAATGTCAGGGCATGGCGGCACTTCATCCAGATGCGCGGCGCGTCTTTCGCCGACTGGGAGATACGCAAACTCGCCCTAATGATCCTGGAGGTACTGGCCGTCGAGGCTCCCCTGCTCTTCGGGGACTTTACCGTGGAAGACCTGCCCGACGGTACCCAGATCGCCACGCCGAAATACTCCAAGGTCTAGTTCTTAGCAGCAGCCCACAGGAGTACATCACAGTGGGTGCTGAGAATAATCCGGCCGACATCCGTATCTGCTTCTTTGGGGACTCTCTGGTCAACGGCGTCGGTGACCCCCAGTACCTTGGGTGGACAGGCCGAATTTGTGCCGACGCCCGCCGCAAGGGACACGACGTCACCCACTACAACCTCGGTGTTCGGGGGCATACCAGCGCAGATATAGAGTCGCGCTGGCATGATGAAGCTGGCAGGCGGCTCTACCCTCCAAATCGCACCATTGAACCACGGATCCTCTTCTCCTTTGGCACCAACGATACCGTGGTCATAGGTGGACAGCGGCGGCTTACCTTCGAGCAGTCAGTCGGGAACACCTCTCGCATTGTTAGTGAGGCCCACATGCTGTGTCCAGTGCTAATTGTCGGTCCATCGCCAATCTCGGATGAGACCAGGCAGGGAGAGATCAAGGCGCTGTCCGACGCGTTCGGCTCGATCTGCGAGTCCGAGGGAGTGCCTTTCCTGGACGTGTTTGACCGGCTGCTCGCGTCGGAAGCATGGATGGGCGAAATTGCGGCTGGAGACGGGGCTCACCCAGGGGCCCATGGATATGACGCGCTGGCGCGAATTGTGCAGGAGTCGAGTGGCTGGCTCAACTGGTTTGACTAGCCTTGCCAGCTACTGCACCATCTCCTGGAGAATCGCGTTGAGCTGAGGCCCGCTGATCAGCCCTTCCCACCTACGAAAAACCTCACCGTTGGCGTCGAAGAAGACAGTCGTGGGCATCGCGTTCACGTTGTAGTTGTTCACTGGTCGCCTGGTCGGAGGCTCCCCAGCAGGATATGAGACGTTCAGTTCATCGAGTAGCGCGAGCCCGCTCCGCCTCGATCCGAGACCCGTGTACACCCCGACATCAAGCCCCAGGAATGTTATCTCGTCTTTGAACGCTTCATAGTTTCTCTGCAGGTCGGGCATCTCAGCCCGGCACGGAGGGCAGTTTCCAGCCCAGAAATTCAGCACCGTCGGTTTTCCGATGGCGAGCACTTCTTCGAAGTTGACGGTCGGCCCGCCGATTGTCTCCTGGCCCTGGTAGACTTCGAACTCGAAGTCTGCCGCCTCGGCCAATTGCTGCTCTGACGCGTTGAAAGCGATCACGGCCAGCAGCACTACAAGCCCAACACCGGCGCCCATTAATATCGGTGCCGTGTACCTCTGCCAGCCAGGTGCAGACCGCCTGCCGCTGGTTCGTCTTTCCGATGCCCGGGACTTACGCTGCCCGGCCTTACCCTTGGACGCCATGCTCACCCCTCCAATACCCTGAATCGGCTGGAGGTTGGATGCATGTGCTGTTGAGGCAGATTCACGTTGGAAGTGGCCGCCCTCGACGCCAGTCCATCAGCGCCACCGGTACGAGGGCAATGAGACATACCACCATCGCGATCACGAAAAATTCGTTAAACACCGTCATCCCGGCCCCTTCAACCTGGGCCTCATACTGAACAAGCCTCTCCTGGTACTGGGTGCCGGTCTCGCCTTGTAGCTGCAATGGAAACCGGAATCCGCCCACCAACCCTACGAATCGGCCAGAGCCCCACGCAGTGAGCGCTGCCAGACCGAGTGTCATCCCAACCATCCTGTTCGCGGTGATAAATGCCGCTGCCGTGCCCCTGTTGTCCTCCCCGACCGACTCAGTGGCGGCCAGGCCAATAGGTGCGATCAGCAGACCAAATCCCAGCCCGGTCAGGGCGAGGTGGATGGTCAGTTCCGGGTCGGAGAGCTGCAAGTCCCATTGCGCCATCAGCAAGAAACCGAGAGAGGCAAGCAGTAGACCCGCAAAGGTCGGGACGCGGTAATTCATCCGCTGACTGGCGAGCCCCCCCAGGACCGCCCCGACTGGCATTGCCGCCATGAGCCGCATGAGCCACAACCCGCCGTCGAGGGGTGAGAGACCCATTACCGTATTCGCCATGAGGGGTATCGTCACCATCGCGATGATGAGTGCGCCACCAACCATGAGGTGGGTCGCATTCGCCGCGCTGAAGGCCGCTGCTCGGAACATGATGCCAGGGAGTAGAGGTTCCTCGAATGTCCTTTGGCGCAGAAC
>CAUZNX010000070.1:0-6612 GCA_963580905.1 Dehalococcoidia bacterium
ATGGAAATCATCGCCGAGCTAGAGCCTGACAAGCGTGGGGCCTATGCCGGGTCGGTCGGATACTTCGACTTCGGCGGCAATATGGACACCGCCATCACCATCCGTACGCTGGTCGTCAAAGACGGTATGGCCTATGTGCAGGCCGGCGGCGGAATTGTGTACGACAGCAAGCCTGACATGGAGTTCGAGGAGACCGAGCACAAGGCCTCCGCGGTCCTGAGGGCTATCGAGCGGGCCGAATCGGGGGGATAAGAGTTTGACCACGGAGATCGCAGAGAGAGAATAAGGACAAGGGCAGTCCAGAGGGGTGACCCCCTTTGGTTCTTTTATTCTGGAGCACTATCATGATCCTGTTACTCGACAACTACGACAGCTTTACATACAACCTCTACCAGTACCTTTGTGAGCTAGGCGCTGAGGTGGAGGTGGTCCGCAACGACCAGACGAGCATCGAGGAGATCGATGCCATGGCGCCGGAGAAGATTGTCATATCTCCGGGACCTCGCACTCCTGAAGTGGCCGGAGTATCGAACGACGTGGTGCGCCACTTCGGCCCTAACATTCCCACCCTGGGGGTGTGCCTGGGACACCAGTGCGTCGGGTACTCCTACGGCGGCACCGTCAGCTTCGCGGGTGAGATAAGACACGGCAAGACATCGATGGTTCACCACGATGGCGAGGGCTTGTTCAAGGGCCTGCCCAACCCATTCGAAGCCATCAGGTACCACTCCCTCGCCATATCCCGCGACGACCTTCCTGACGAACTGGAGGTCACCGCATGGACGGACAATGGGATCATCATGGGCGTAAAGCACAAAACGCACCCGGTACAGGGCGTCCAGTTCCACCCGGAGTCGATCATGACCAAGGTGGGCCACGACCTGCTGCGAAATTTCCTGGAGATGTAGGACCCTCACCTTAGTCCGTAGTCTCCGCGCGCTCTGCGCTGAGACCCGGCTCGGTCAAGGAGGACACGATGATACGAGATGCGATCGACACGCTGGTAGGGGGCGGTTCCCTTTCGATGGATGAGGCTGGCCAGGCCATGAACGAGATCATGGAGGGCGAGGCGACGCCCGCGCAGTTCGGCTCCTTCGTCACGGCGCTGCGGCTGAAGGGTGAGACGGTAGATGAGGTGGCGGGCATGGCTCGTACGATGCGGGAGAAGTCTCTGCACGTCGAGGTAGACGGCCCTCTGGTAGACACCTGCGGGACTGGGGGCGATGGCTCCAACACGTTCAACATCTCCACCACGGCGGGGTTCGTCGTGGCGGGGGCCGGCGCAAGGGTCGCCAAACACGGTAACCGCGCGATGTCGGGCGCCTGCGGGAGCGCGGACGTGCTCGATGCCCTGGGGGTCAAGATCGACCTGGGACCGGAGGGCGTGGGCCGTTGTCTGGAGGAGGTCGGGTACGGTTTCATGTTCGCACAGACCTTCCACCCATCCATGCGTTATGCAGCGGGACCTCGCAGGGAGATCGGAATACGGACCGTCTTCAACATCCTGGGGCCGCTGACCAACCCGGCCGGGGCTCGATCACAACTCATTGGGGTCGCTGACGCTGGCGTTGCAGAAATGATGGCCTCGGTCCTGGCAACACTGGGCAGCACTCACGCGGTAGTGGTGCATGGTCGTGACGGCCTGGACGAGATCACCCTCAGCGACGCCACCGACGTATGGGAGTTACGGGACGGCAAGGTCTCTACCTATAGCGTCACGCCGGAGGAGCTGGGGCTGGAGCGCGTGAACAACGCAGACATTGGCATCGCCGACGCCCAGGAGGGTGCGCAGAAGGTACGCGACGTTCTAGGTGGAGCAGCCGGTCCAGAGCGCAGGATGGTGCTGGCCAACGCGGCCGGGGCTCTTCTAGCGGCAGACAAGGCCGCAACGCTGCCCGACGGTGTCGCGCTGGCGGCCGAGTCGATTGACAACGGCGCGGCTCTGGGCAAGCTCGACGCTCTCGTGGAACTAAGCCAGAAAATAGGATAGGAGAGCATGATCCAGCAGCCCCATACAATTATTTTCGATTTCGACTACACCCTCGCGGATTCGTCGACGCCGGTTATCGCGTGTGTCAACTACGCCTTGCGCAAGTTGGGATTGCCTGAGGCTGCACCGCAGGCCGTGCGCCGCCTCATCGGGTACGACCTACACCACACATTCGATGTGTTGGCGGGTGAAAACGGGAATGGCAGAGGCGATGATTTCCTGAGCCTGTTTCAGGAATACTCCGAACTCGTCATGGTTGATGGAACGGTGATGCTGGAGAATGCCTCGGCTGCACTTGAAGACTTGAGCGGTCATTCGAAGCTCGGCATCTTGTCGTCCAAAGGCCGCATTCACATTGAACAAATCCTGCGCAGGGAGGATATGTTCAACTGCTTCCAAGCCATAGTAGGCGGCAGGGATGTGACCAACCTCAAGCCGCACCCCGAGGGCCTGCTCAAGATTCTGGACGCCATCGGGGTAGCGCCGGAGGGCTCGCTATATGTTGGCGACAGCCTGGTGGATGCAGAGGCAGCCCAGCGGGCCGGGGTGGATTTCGTGGCCGTGCTATCGGGCGTGACCGAGGCGCGGGAGTTCGATGGCTACGAATCGTTGGCCATCATCCAAAATGTATCGGGGCTTTCCAGTCTATTTGGCGCGAAGGGGGCCTGAGGATGGCGAAGCCGGATACGCCAGACATACTCAAGAAAATAGTCGCCAACAAGCGGCGTGAAGTCGAGCAACTGAAGCTCGACCATCCCATATCGGAGCTTCGGCAACGGATCGATGAGGGTGGCAACCCCGCGCCTCTCAACCTTGCCGGCACACTGATGGGTGACGAGGTGCGGGTCATCGCCGAGGTCAAGAAGGCCTCGCCGTCGAAGGGTCTGCTGAGGCCGGACTTCGACCCGACCGCCCTCGCGGAGGCCTACGCCACGAACGGCGCAGCGGCAGTCTCGGTCCTCACCGACGCCGACTACTTTCAGGGCAGCGTGCAACATCTTGCAGAGGTGCGCCGAGCGCTGACTCCTCATGGAATTCCAGTACTTCGCAAGGAGTTCATCGTAGATCCATATCAGGTCTACGAGGCCAGAGCGTACGGCGCTGATGCCATCTTGCTAATCGTCAGCGTGCTCACGGCAACCGAGATTGGGGAGCTGATGTCGGTGGCCGGAGAGCTGTGGATGCAGTGCCTGGTCGAGGTGCACGACGAGGACGAACTTCAGATTGCGCTTGAGATCGGGGCCGAGATCGTGGGCATCAATAATCGGAATCTTCACACCTTCGTCACAGACCTGTCAGTAACGGAGCGACTCGCTCCGATGGTGCCACAGGGCAAAATCGTGGTGAGCGAGAGCGGGATCGACACACGCGACGACATAGGTCGTGTGGGCCGAGCGGGCGCACATGCGGTGCTCATTGGCGAGGCGCTGGTCACTGCGGCCGACCCCGGCGAGAGGCTAAGGGGGCTGTTGTGACCCGGCTCAAGATATGCGGTCTGCGGGATCCAGCCGACGCCCTGGTGGCGGTGGAGTCGGGCGCCGCTTTTCTCGGGATGAACTTCGTACCAGGCGTGAGACGGCAGATCACACCGGAACGTGCTCTCGAAATCATTGCTGCTGTGCGTGCCAAGCCGCGTAGCAACGGCCCTCGACTCGTGGGTCTATTTGCGAACCAACCCCTCGAAGACGTGAACGACATCGTAAAAAGGTGCGGCCTGGATATGGTGCAGCTTTGCGGTGACGAACCGCCCGAATACTGGGCACGCGTTGAGGCGGACGTGATCAAGCAGATCAAGGTCCGGGACGATTCTATGACCGACGCGCTGGCCAGTGTGGAAAGCGTAGTCGAGGCCGGTCATATCGCAATGCTGGACAAATACGAGAAGGGTGCGCTGGGAGGGACGGGTCTCACCTTCGACTGGGACATCGCCCAAGAGGTGGCAGAGCGCTTCCACATAATGTTGGCAGGAGGGCTCAGCCCGGGCAACGTTGCGCGGGCTATCAAGAAGGTGAGTCCATGGGGAGTCGATGTGTCGAGCGGCGTCGAGACCGACGGCGACAAGGACCCGATCAAGATACGTGGATTCGCCTCTGAGGTAGCGAGGACAGATGAGCGTGGGGAGAAAAAATCACCCTCATCCTAGCCTTCTCCCTTGAGGGAGAAGGGACCGGACCTCCTCTCCCTAGGGAGGGAGAGGATTGAGGTGAGGGTTCTTTTCGGATCGAGCAAGGACAGCAATTGAGCGCGACCGGACTCCTGATATTCGATCTCGATGGCACCCTTTTTCGCACGGAATCGGTCACCGTTCCTGCCATTCAGACCAGCTTTGCGGCATATGGCCTGCCAGCACCCCCTCACGAGACGATCCTGCCCCTAATCGGGACGCCCATGGATGATCTGCGTTCCTGGGTTCACGAGCGTTGTCCAGAGCAGCGGGCCGACGACCTGTTCGCAGAGATCGAGAGCCGGGAACTGGGCCTCATCGCCACTGACGGACTTTTGTACGCAGGGGTTCGGGGCATGCTGACAGAACTACGGTCAGCCGGGTATCAGATCACACTGTGCACGAACGGCCCCACAGAGTATGTCCGCAGGGTCGTCGAGTCCCAGGATTTGGACGTGTTCCTCGACACGTCGAGGAATCGGATCAGTGCCTCGGACACGAAGCCAGCCATGGTCAGGAGCATCCTTGCTGAGCTGGATGGTCGGCCAGCGGTGGTAATCGGCGATCGGCTAGGCGACGTCGAGGCCGCTCACTACAATGGGCTCCGCTCCATTGCCGCAAGCTATGGCTATGGGACCAGTGAAGAGCTCGCCGCCTCGGATCGAGTGGCCCAAAGCCCCCACGATATTCCGGGATTGATCGCCGAGCTGGCAGAATCGACGTAAGCCGACTCGTCACCCCGCAGCTACTACTCGCCGCTATAGTCGTATTTCGGACGCGCGCCGCGCAATTGCTATGTAATCTTGCGGAGGTCTATCTCCGACGGCGTACCTTTGGCGGTAATTCGCTCGGCAACCTCACATGCTCCCCAGAGTAGCAACAACGAGAAGAGCCCCAGAACCATACCGTTGAGCAAACCTCTATACATCGCGTCCATGCCAATTACCATCGCCTCACTCATAGTTGCACCTCCCTCTAGCGTTGCCTTCACCTAATATCGTCTCACCATGATGTCATATGCAGGTGAATACGTAGGTATGGCGCGTGCAAAATCCATGAAGAAGATCGCGAGACGGCCGGTTAAAGACGGAATTCAGCGCCAAAGCTAGCCGCTAGAGATCCAGAGAAATAGGTCGAGACGCCCTGGCTAGAACCCTGTCAGACGCGGCTGGTGTGGCAGATCGTCGCTGCCTTCAAAGCCGGAGACGCCTACGCCCACTAGGCGAAAATGCCTTCCGGGCTGGATCTCTGGGGTCAGGAGCGACCTGGCAGCGACAGCGATTTCGTCGGGGGAGATCACGGGTGCGGGCAATGTTACCTGGCGGGTGAATGTCGTGAAGTCCGACAGGCGTAGCTTGAGCTTCACGGTGTGCCCGCCGATGCCGGTGCTATCCAGTTGCCGCGCCACGCGCTGACTGAGCCGGTCGACGAGTTCCCGCAGCATATCGGGGTCCCCGGTGTCCGTGGATAACGTCGTCTCGGCGCTCGCCGACTTCCTCTCGCGGTGCTCTATAACGGGACTACGGTCCTCGCCCAGGGCCAGACGGCGCATGTGGTGTGCTGTCCCTCCGAACCGTTTGGCCCACCACGTGTCGGACTGCGCAATTAGCTCCGCCACGGTGTTTACGCCGTCCCCTCGGAGGCGCTCAGCGGTCTTGGGACCGATCCCGGGGAGTTTTTGGATGTCCAGGGGCGCAAGGAACTCGCGCTCTTCACCCGGGGGCACTACCGTGAGGGCGTCGGGTTTGTTCATGTCGGAGGCGATCTTGGCCACCGACTTCGAGGTCGCGACCCCCACCGATATGGTGAGGCCCAGCTCCCTGACCACCCTCGCTCTGAGGTGTGCCGCGATGTCTTCCGGGGTATTGGACGCCGTCACAACGTCGGTGACATCCATATAGGCTTCGTCCAACGAGAGGGGCTCCACCAGCTCTGCGATCTCCCGGAAGATCACCATTACCTGGCGCGAGACCTCACCGTATCGGTCAAACCGTGGCGGTACGCGGATAGCTTTCGGGCAGCGCTGCAAGGCGGTATACATGGGCATTGCGGAGCGGATCCCATAGCGGCGCGCCTCGTAGGAGGCGGAGGCAACCACACCGCGGCCCTCCGGACTGCCGCCCACGACAACGGGCTTTCCCCGGAGCGCGGGGTTATCGCGCTGCTCTACTGATGTGTAGAAGGCGTCGAAGTCCGCATGAAGGATATGCCGCATCGTCTCTTGTCTCGCTGATCTGCCCTAGCCCGGAAAGAACGAAAAGAAAAGAATTAGTATATTTTCTGAGGGACACCCTCAGGCTCCCGGCATAAGGGCTGCGCCCCTCTGCACATCCGCCGAACTAGCTCTACTGGTTTCCGATGATGATGTCCAGGACGGCGGGCTTGCCGAGAGCTAGTGCCTCGGTCATGGCGGGGCCGACCTGCTCGGGGTCGTCGATCCTACGCCCATATACGCCCA
>CAUZNX010000071.1:0-6596 GCA_963580905.1 Dehalococcoidia bacterium
ACGGAGGCCGCGCAGGGCGGTGCGCGACGCGCTCCTGGCGATAGTCGCGGTCCCGGCGTGGCCGGTCACGGCGATAGTTGGCATGGTGCGGTTTGCGCAACCCTATCTGGTCCATGGTTGGCTCACGCTGTTGGCCGGCGTGGCGATCATCTATTTCGCGATCACGTCGTGGGGAAGGTTCTCCTACTTTGGCGGGGGCGTGACGCTTTCTTTGCTAGGGATTGCCCTGATGGGGCGGTCGTGGTTGCGGCGCACGGCGTTATCCGATGACATGGCGGACCGCTTGGCTTCGACCGCGGCCGGTGTGTTGATGCTGGCGTTCTGGGTCCTGCCATTCAGCGTCTTTGAACGAGTCGCCGAGGATCTCGACCGGGGCTTCGACATCATCTTCTTCTCAGGCGTCGCTATGGTGGGGGCCGCGGTCTGGACCATCATGTACAACGCCGACCTGCTGCTAAAGGGGTTGTCTATGGTGGTTGGAAGGGCGGGAAGGCTAAAACCGGTACTGGTGACCGCAGTGGCGTACCCGATGGCCGCCAAGTTCCGTACCGGGCTCACTCTGGCCATGTTCGCTCTTGTGATATTCACGCTGATTGTCATGTCCGTCCTGACCGAGACCTTCTCGACCCAGTTTGAGGCCCCGCGCAAGGTCTACGCGGGATTCGACGTCTCGGGCGAGGTCAATGTGGCGACCCCGATCGACGATATAGCTCAGACCATCCGAGACCTGGATGACGTGAACCTGGAAGACTTCGACGCTATAGGAGGCTATGCATCACTAGTGATGCAGCTTCGGGCCGTAAATATGGAATCCCATTTATCTTTCTCGGCAGCCGAAGGAGAGTACGACATTTGGCACGGCAGGCGAGCCATCATGGCCGACGACGCCTTCTTGGAGGCGAGCGAGTTTGAGATGAAGCTTGTGGCCGAGGGCTACGGCCCGACGTCAGAGGACATTATGCTTGCCATGCGAGAGGACCCGAGCCTGGTTATCGTCGGGGGCTGGATGGTTAGTACTCAGGAGCCGACAGAGGAGGAGGCCGAGGAGTTACTGTTCGGAGGGCTCTACTACGAGGCCGCCAAAATGAAGCCGGTCAAACTGGAAATGCGGGAGCGGCGCACGGGGGAGATAATCCCTGTGACGGTCATCGGCGTCTTCGACAAGTTACACCGGAACGCCGGGTGGATGGTGGGGGCGAAGTCGGTTTTCGACGACGTATTGCCGGTCGAGGTGCCTGCGACTCAGTACCGGTTCAGGCTTGTGGACGGCGTTGACGCAAAGAGTGTCTCAAGGGGTCTTGAGGCCGGCCTGCTGGAGTTTGGCATGGAGACGGAGGTCTACCAGGAGGTGCTGGACGACGAGTCCGCGGCGGGCAAGGCCTTCTTCCGTCTTTTCACGGGATTCATGGCGCTGGGACTGCTCGTGGGGGTGGCGGCGTTGGGCGTGGTGAGCACCAGGGCCGTGGTGGAGCGCCGCCAGCAGATTGGCGTGCTCAGGGCCATCGGATTCAAACGCCGCATGGTGCAGCTGAGCTTCCTCATGGAGGCGTCCTTCGTGTCTGTGCTCGGCTGCGGCATCGGACTGGTGTTGGGGCTCGTATTGTCTTATAACGCCGTCTCCGACATAAAGGCCGAGGAGGGCATAGACGCGATCTCCTTCACAGTCCCCTGGCTTCAAATCGGGGGCATTCTGGTAGTGACGTACGTGTTTTCACTGCTCACGACATTCCTTCCGGCTAGGCAGGCATCTAAGATATATCCGTCAGAGGCATTGCGATACGAGTAGAGATGCTACCGCGCTTCAAGGGGAGCCCGGCTTGTTTGACTCTTTCCATTTTTGGGCAGCACCACTGGACAACCTGAGGTTGATAGTGAGGTTCACTTCGGCTTTCTTATGAGACGCAACACCGGCACTACGTGCGCTCCCGAAGTTGAGCGGGTAGGCTAGGCAAGCTTGCGGCGCAGATTCGCCAGCATGTCGTCGACCATCGTGTCCAGGTCGTAGTCGGGCGACCAGTCCCACTCATGCCGCGCGACGGTGTCATCCAGCTCGTCTGGCCATGAATCGGCGATGGACTGCCGTAGTGGATCCACGTCGTACCGCATCTCGAAGCCGGGTATCCTCCGCTCGATTGCCGTTGCAAGCTCGGCTGGCGTAAAGCTCATGGCGGACACGTTGTAGTCGACATGGTGCTTTATCCGATCGAAATCGGCGGTCGCTACGTCGATCAGCGACGACACTGCGTCCGGTATATACATCATGGGCAGGCGGGTGTCTGGGCCGAGAAAGCTGGCGTACCGCCCTTCGCGGATCGCGCCGTAGAAGATGGCCACGGCGTAGTCGGTTGTACCAGCGGTTGGTTCGACCTTCCAGCTGATGATCCCCGGCAACCTCACTCCCCTTACGTCCAGGCCGAGCTTCGTCGTGTAGTAGTTGCCCATGAGCTCGGTGAAAACCTTGGAGATGCCGTAGATGGTGTTGGGTTTTTGCACGGTGTCGTTCGGCGTATTGTGTGCCGGGGTCTCCGGGCCGAAGGCAGCGATGGAGCTGGGGACGATCACCTGGCGAACGTCGTTGGCAAGAGCTGCCTCGAGGACGTGGTGAACACCAGTGAAGTTCACGGCGTAGGCCTGCTTCCTGTCTTGCTCGGCCAGGGCCGACAGGATTGAGCCGAGGTGGTACACCGTGTCGACGTTGTGCTCCCTGATCGCCGCGTCTACCTGTCCGTAGTCGGTAACGTCCACAAAGGTATTTGGCCCATCAAGGAACTGGGCTGGCGGCGGGTTTCCGAATCCTGCCGCGATTACGTTGTCGACGCCGAACCGATCTCTGAGGGCCGGGATAAGCTCTGATCCGATCTGCCCGTAGGCGCCGGTCACGAGAATTCGTTCCATGCAGGGAAGCTCCAATCGGGTTTAGGGTCAGGTGTCGAGTACGATCGGAATCCTATCATGAACGTGCCGTTGACAGTCTGGAACAGCGGGACTAGACTCCCTATCTGACTGCCACATATTTTACCGCAGACGACACAGGAACGCGTAGTTCTGATGGGAGATGCTGCAGTGACTGACATGAGATTGCTCGACGCCGTGGAGCCCTGGATAGAGGAGCACCTGAGCCTGCCGTGGTCGGCGGCTATCGAGGGCGCTTCTGGAGTGGTTGCCTGGGAAACCGACGAGCCGCAGGCGCCCCTGAGAGCACTGATGGCAGGTGGGAAGTCGGTTATTGCTCTGCATCCACAATGGGTGGACGGCGTCCAGACCATCATCGGCGACCTGCCGCCAGACCTGCTGTACTCGACCTTCGGCGCTTATGAGTTGTCGAGGGTCACGCTTCCAGATGGCGTTGGTGTTTGGGGCCCGTCCTGGTATTTGTTTGCGGACAAGGACAGCCCTCTGCCCTCAAAGGACGATCGCGTGGTCGAACTTGCCGCGGCGGATCTGGCCGAGATTGACTTCAGTGTGTTCTGGCACTGCCAGGCGAACTCGATGGCCGGGTTTGCGGTGTATGAAGAGGACCGGATGGTTGGGCTGGCCACCGTGTGGGACCACGGCGGAGATGTCTGGGAGGTGGGCATGGACGTGCTTTCCGATGCCCGGGGCGGAGGTCTGGGTCGAGCCATTGTCAGCGCCGGTGTCAGATGGATCGTTGGCAACGGTAAGATCGCGATGGCATCCACCGCAGGTTTCAATATACCGTCCGCCCGAACCCTGCGAGCGTCCGGACTGCGGTACGTCTTCAGTTCCCTGCATGGCACTGCGGGAATCATGAACCTGCCACCCCAGGCCCTTGGTCTGCCATATAAGGGCGCAACGGTCCATAATCTCTATCCGGAATGGGCGATGAACAAGGACATCCAACCACGACGCGGTAGTTAAGGTAGCTGCGGCGAACTCAGATTCGGAATGACTCTATTACTTGGATCCAGGAGAAACACCGAAGAATGACATATCAGAGCGGCGCGGGAAGTGTGTTGGGTCGGCTTGGGGTTAAGGATCTCGTTAATGGTCACCATTGGCGGACCATACTGGGCGGTAGCATCATGCCCCCGGAGGTAGTGGACGCGATGGCCGAGGCTGCCGGGCGTTTCCTGGATCTCGGAGAGCTTAACGTGAAGGCAGGCGAGTATGTCGCGAAGATCACCGGCGCGGACCGAGGCATGGTGACGTCCGGCTGTGCGGCGGCGCAGGTGCTCCAGGCGGCAGCGTGCATGACCGGCACCGACGAGGCGAAGATAGGGAGCCTGCCGGATACGACGGGTATGAAGAACGAAGTTGTGATTCAGCAATCTCAGCGAAACCACTACGACTCGTCATACCAGCACGCCGGCGCGACACTGGTGGAGATCGGCGGCGAAGGCGGTGCGACCCGGGCCGAGCTTGAGGCGGCCATCGGCGACAACACTGCTGCGGTGGCGTACGTCTGGGTCATGCGCTACTGGGGTCTCTCATTGGAAGAGGTGATCGAGATCGCCCATGCTAGGGGTGTTCCGGTTGTGCTTGACGCTGCCGCGGAACTGCCTCCTGTGGGTAACCTGACCAAGTTCGTGTCGATGGGCGTGGATCTGGTGGCCTACAGCGGTGGCAAGGGGATTCGCGGCCCGCAGTCTACTGGAATGCTGGTGGGTCGAGGCGACCTGATGGAGGCGGCCTGGGAGAACGCGTTCTCGTATGACAAAGCCCGTGCCGGCATTGGCCGCCCGATGAAGGTATGCAAAGAGGAGATCGTCGGGCTGATATGCGCCCTAGAGCTGTTCGTCGATGCTGACCACGAGACTGAGTGGGCCGAGTGGCGAGCGAAGTCGGCCAGCATCGTGGATCACGTGAAACATGTACCAGGTCTTGAGGCGCGGGTCCACGAGGGGATCGTCTACGAGGGACCTGGTTCACCCACGGCGCTGGTCGTTCTGGGAGAAGATTGGGCGGGGCGGAGCCCGGAAGAGGTGCAGGCGGCCATGCTGGAGCAAGAGCCACCGATTTACATCGGCGTGGGGCCCGAGCCGCGCGAGCTGTGGGTCGCTCCGGTGGCGCTACAAGAGGGTGAAGAGGACCTTGTGGCGCGCCGTCTGCTGGCCGCGCTCACGGGGGAGTAGGCCTCTTCTTCTCGATGGGGAAGATTGAGATGGGGGCTAGGGCCAGGCGAAGGCCTAGCCCCCAGTCTAAATTTCACAGGGCGAGGGTACTGATTTAGCCCCCAGGGATGTAGAGGCTGCGGTCCGCGACCGGCAGTGAGACGCGAGCGCCGCCGTCGAGGCTCGAGTGGGCGATGCCGAACTCTGGCTCCACGACCTGCATTGTCACGTCTATATTGCCGTAGGTTCGCTCTCCGGTCTCCAGCTCTCGAACGATGTTGCGGATTGTGTTGACTGTCGGGCTTTCGCCTTCTGGTGTGATGATCCGCTCCTTGATCTCGCCGCCTCTTCCAGTCCAGCTCCGGACACTGAAGCTTCCCTGCTGCTCCCACCCGTGAACTGCACCTTCCGTGCCTTGCACGTCGATGCTCCAGCGTCCGCCGACTGGGATGAACACGCCTTCTGCGCCGTTGTCGTAGCCCACACGGTAGAAGCCTACCATCGGGTCTGCGATCTCCTGGCCGGGAGGCGGCACGAATCGGTGTGCCTTGGCGTCGTAGTCCGGGTTGGGCAGGGGGCCGGTGCGCTCGTAGGTCTCTCCGTCCCTGGGACCCATCCGGTTGATCTGGCCGTCCAGTGTGCTGCCCTTTTGGACCAACGAGCCCTCTACCCATGTCGCAACGGGGTCGCCAAGTAGCAGCGAGACCGTGTCCAGGGTATGAGGGTGGTGCTTGATGAGGTCGGTCAGCGTGTAGGAGACGGCGAATTTGGGCTCGCCGATGTCGCCATTTGCGATGGCGGCCGCAAGCTGTCGCCAGGCGCTGTGGTGACGCCTGGAGGCGCCCCAGTTGAAGGCCACATTGTTGTCCTTAACGGCCTTGGTGATGCGGTCTGCCTCTTCAAGGGAGGCGCACAAACCCTTCTCGGCGTAGATGCCCCGGACCCCGTTCTCGGCCGCGAAAATTATGGGTTCGGCCCTAGCGTAGGACGGCGTCGTCACGCTGACGATGTCCGGCTTCTCCTTGAGGATCATCTCCTCGTAATCCAGGTAGGTGTTGGTTATGCCGAAGCGCTTGGAGAACCTCTCAAGGCGAGGTGCGCCGCGGTTGGCTACAGCCACGACCACGGTCTCCTCGATCGCTCCGTAGCACGCGAAGTGGCTGTAGGGCTTGGAGTACTGGTTGGTGTTGGGGTTCTCGTCCTCCATGAGGCCGCCCATGCGGCCGGACCCTATGATCGCTACTTTGAACTTTGCGTTCGTCATTGGTGCTCCTCTCGACGTGTCGTTATAGATTCATACAAGTGCCATGTTTGGCAGTTGCCCTGGGACGGTCCACATTTGGTTCGCCACGTTCCCAAGAATGAAAAAAAGAATAAAAAATATCTGAAGGACACCCTCAGGCTCTCTGCTATGGGGCTGCGCCCCTCTGCACACTTGCCGGACCTCTGTCTGGCCCGGCGTAGATTGTCCCGCGTATTTCCGAAATGTAACGCTAGGCTGCTAGTTATCTTCTTTCAGCCATA
>CAUZNX010000072.1:0-6589 GCA_963580905.1 Dehalococcoidia bacterium
AAACGTACGTATTGCGGAGATGTGCTGTTCGACGCTAGAGTACCCCGCGCCCATGGTGTTGATGGATATGTGGGTGACGCCAAGACCGGTCCATTCTCTGACCTCTTTGGCCCAATCGTCCGGGCCGCCTCGACGGGCTGATACCCATGTCTCGATCCCGATGTCGTCCAGATCGCGTCCCTCTTCGACGCCGTATTCGCGGATCCGGCTGATTGTGTCCGAGGCACGACCGTCCGCCAAGGACAGATTGCCTATCCAGCCATCACCTATCCGGGCAACGCGCCTCAGCACCCGGTCATCGGAGCCGCCGAACCATATTGGAATCGGCTGCTGAACCGGCCTGGGGTTGATCCCTGCGTCTGTGATCTTGTGCCAGCGACTATCGAAGGTAACCAGATCGTTGGTCCAAAGAGTTCTCATTACCTGAATCTGCTCTTCGGAGCGTAGGCCACGGTTACTGAAGTCTTCGCCGAGACCTTCGTACTCCACTGCGTTCCAGCCGGTACCGATGCCGAGTCGGAGACGCCCTCCGGACAGTACGTCGACCTCCGCGGCTTGCTTGGCCACGAGCGCCGTCTGCCTTTGCGGCAAGATTAGTATGCCGGTTGTGAGGCCGATGGTCTGGGTAACAGCTGCCAGGTAGCCGAACAGGACGAAGGGCTCGTGAAAGGAGTCGGTGTGCCTGTAAAAGCCGCCCCAGTCCGGTCGGCTGCCCGCGTTCGCTCCAAGGACGTGGTCGAATGCCAGAAGGTAGTCGAAGCCGAGAGACTCGGCGGCCTGCGCATAGTCCCGGATTGCGATGGGGTCAGTGCCTATCTCGGTCTGGGGGAAGATCACACCCAATTTGACAGCGGCGCTCACTCGGCCTCCACATCATACAAAGATAGCTACTAAGTCATTATACGCCAGCGGCGTCGGCGGCGCTGCTGGCGCTCCAGGAGATGGAGCCATCTACTTGCTGCAATAGTATATGAGATGTATTAATATTTCTAATCATGCGAGTATTGCACGCAGGCATAAGAGAGTGGTGAGGTCCGTCGTCGTAGCGGGGATGCTGCTGGCGACGGGCCTTGTTGTGTCGTGCGGCGACACCGAGGAACTGACACTGCGTGTTGCCGGCATTCCCGACCAGAGTGCCACGAGCCTGGCCAGGCGGTACGAGACCCTCACATCCTACCTCGGCGAACAGTTGGGCGTGGAGGTCGAGTATGTGCCCACCGTCGATTACGCGGCGACGGTGATTGCCTTCGAGCAAGGCACCGTGCATCTGGCGTGGTTCGGCGGGCTTAGCGGCGTCATGGCGCGTCTGCGGTCGCCTGGCTCAACTGCGATTGCCCAGAGGCAGAGGGATGCCGAGTTTCAGTCGGTGTTTATTGTCGGTCGCGGGGTAGAGGCTGAGGGCTTGGCCGACCTTGCGGGCGTGACATTCACCTTCGGGAGCGAGCTTTCCACGTCTGGTCATCTGATGCCGCGTCACTTTCTGCAGGATGCGGGAGTTGAACCCGACGAAGACCTTGCCGGTCCCCCTAACTACTCCGGTTCCCACGATAGGACATGGAAGGTGGTCGAGTCTGGTGCGTTCCAGGCCGGAGCGCTCAGCGAGGCAGTGTGGGAGGCGGCAGTCGGCGCGGGCCGGGTTGACCTGTCCAAAGTGCGGGTGCTGACTGTGAGTCCGCCGTATCCGGACTACAACTGGACCATCCAAGGGGATATTGACGAACGGTTTGGAGAGGGCTTCTCAGATCGGGTCACGGACGTCCTTCTTGGGATCGACGGGGGAACACCGGAGATACTGGATCTGTTCTCCACCATTGGCTTCATACGTACCAAAAACGCAAACTACCGCGCGATCGAAGAAGCTGCGGAACGGGCAGGAATTATCGAGTGACACATCTGGCCGATACGCCAATTATCAGGGTCGAGAATGCTGCCAAAGCCTATTCCGGTCGCTTGGCCATCGCCCCGCTCTCATTTACGGTTGCTGAGGGGGAGAAGGTCGCGGTGCTGGGGCCCTCAGGTAGCGGAAAGACTACGTTGCTGCACCTGACGGCCGGCATTATCCATCCAGACTCGGGCACCGTAGAGCTGGGCGGGCACGCAACCTCCGAGCTGGGGGCGGGGGGGGAGTCTGCCAGCCTGGTGGGCGCGATACACCAACAGTACGACCTAGTGGGCCACCTGAGCGTCGTCCATAACGTTTTGGCTGGCAGGCTCGGCCGTTGGGGGCTGCTGCGGTCGCTCTGGTCGCTGCTGTCTCCCCAGGATTTGGGACTCGCTGAAGACGCTTTGGAGCGCGTGGGACTTCTGGAGCGGCTGTACGAGCGCACTTCGCGGCTGTCGGGTGGCGAGCAGCAGCGGGTCGCGATCGCTCGGTTGCTAGTGCAAGATCCCCGCGTCATTGTGGCCGACGAGCCGGTGGCCTCCCTGGACCCGGCGCGAGCCCGAGACCTCTTGATCCTCCTGTCCAGTGTCGCGTCTGACGCAGGTAAGACGCTGGTAGCCAGCCTGCACTCAACCGAGCTTGCAACGGAATTCTTCGACAGGGCTATTGGGCTTCGCGATGGCTTGGTTGTGTTCGACCTGCCGGTTATGGAACTGGATAGGGGTATCCTCGACGACCTCTATCACCTTGAGGTTGCGGGGTAGTGAGAGCAGTTCCGAGGGCTCCGCGGATAGAAGGGCGAGGGTTACTGACTCTATTACTGATCGGCGCGGTGGGACTCAGCGCACTTTCCGTACCCTGGGGCGGCGACCTGGTCCATCCCGGGGGCGGTTCCGCCGTGGGCAGCATCGTCAAGGCGCTGGCAAGAGTTGAACTATCGCCCGAGTTTCTCCGCATTACGGCCTATGCGGCATGGACGACCCTACGCTTTGCTGTCGCTGGCGTCACCTTGGCGCTGGCCATCGGTCTGCCGCTCGGTGTCGTGGCCTCGGGAGTGCTGACGCGTTCGGGTGGCAGGAAAACGGCCAGTATCGTCGTGGCGCGGTTCGTCCTCGCCCTGTTGCGCTCGATCCACGAGCTGGTCTGGGCGTGGCTATTTGTAGTGGCCATTGGCCTGTCGCCTATGGCGGTAATACTGGCGTTGGCGCTGCCCTACGCGGGAATCCTTGGCCGGGTGTTTGCGGACGCGCTAATCGACGTGCCAGAGGAGCCCCTGAGAGCGCTGAGGTCGGCGGGCGCGTCTGAGATCAAGTTGCTGGTGTACGGGCGGCTAACCATAGCGCTGCCGGACATGCTGGGCTACGGATTCTACCGATTTGAGTGCGCCATCCGATCTGCGGCCATATTTAGCTTTGTTGGAGTCCAGGGTCTTGGCTACCAGATCCAGCTATCCCTGGACGACCTGCTGTGGAACGAGGTCTGGACGCTCCTGATAGCGCTGGCGGCCTTGGTGCTGTTGGTGGACGCGTGGAGCAGCCAGGTCCGACGGAGGCTCGTATCGTGATAGCTATCAGGGAGCGACGTCCGGCGACAAGACCAGGGCTGGTCCGGGTATCGGCGATCGGCTTCGGTCTGCTGGCGGTGTTGGCCTGGGGGCAGGTGCTTGCCGGTGGAGACAGCGGCGCGGGCGACCTGTTTCGTGGCGATACCTGGACGAGGGCAGGGGAGTTTGCAGGCGAATTGCTCGGGCTGGGCGCGGAGGGCGAATCGGCTTTCGTGGACGGGGCCTTGTGGCAGAACGCCATTGGCCTATCGGTCGAGACGCTGGCGATGAGTGTGTTGGCGGCAGGGATCGCGGGTGCGGCGGCTCTGGTGTCGTTCCTCCCCGCTGCGAGGAACGTGGCCTACGGAGAGTTGGGCGGGTCGCGTCGGGCCGTGGGAGTGCCGGGCTATATGGTCCTGCGGCTCCTGTTTGCCTTCACACGAGGGGTACCGGAGCTTGTCTGGGCGCTGATCATCGTGTTCGTATTCTCGCCGGGCGTGCTGGCCGGGGCGCTGGCTCTGGCCGTTCATAACTACGGCATCCTGGGCAAACTGGCGGCTGAGGTCGTGGAGAACATGGACACGCGGCCAGCGCGGGCCCTCCGGGGAGCGGGGGCGAACAATTTCCAGATGGTGCTCTACGGCGTGTTGCCTCAGGCCTTACCCCACTTGCTGACCTACCTGCTCTATCGCTGGGAGGTAATCATCCGCACGACCGTGGTCGTGGGGTTCGTTGCCGCGGGCGGGTTGGGGCGGGAGTTTCGTTTGCAGATGAGCTACCTGCACTACGACGAGGTAGCGTTACTGTTGATCTGCTACCTCGCCCTTGTGATCGGGGTGGACCTGGTTTCCGCGGGCCTTCGACGGCTGGCTCGGTAGTGTGGCGTCGCACGGTCGATGCACTGCGTTGGCAGATAAAAAAGAGAGAAGGAAAGTGTGTTTATTCTGAGGGACACATTCAGGCTCCCGGCATAGGGCTATTGCCCTCTGCACTCCCATTGTGTGGAGAGCCATTGAAGCGAACAGGGTGAGGACTCGGTATGTCGGAGCCTAGGTGCACAGGCGTGACGAGCCCAGGGCAATCACCAGCCCCGCCTCACTAAGCGTGCGCAGCACCCTTAGTCGTCGTTGCGTCGTCTGCCGAAGCCCCAGCCGCGTCTCGCGCTGCCGTTCCCTTGCTTCTGCTCTTCGGTCTTCTGGGGGGCGTCGTTTCGCTGAGGGGCGTCGTTCCGCTGGGGGGCTTCGTTTCGTGAGTTCTGCCGACGCCTTGACCAGATGTCGGCGAAGTAGTCGGGGGTGAGCACCTCACGGTCGTCAGCAACGGCGGCAAGCTCTGGCGACAGGTTGGATGTAAACGCCGCCACGATGACCTGTTTACCCGTGTCCTTCACCGTCTGGACAGCGTATGCAAAATCGCCGTCGCCGCTCACCAGAACTGCGACGTCGTATCGGTCTTCCCAGGCTAGCCTCATCATGTCAGTGGCGACCATGATGTCCACGCCCTTCTCTACCGCTGTGTCGCCCCGCATCTTCGACCTGCCGAGCCGCACCTCGAGGTAGGGTGTGTTGTCCAGTGCAGTCAGGAACTTCTGCTGGTCCTGGTAGGCCTGAGGGTTCCGATTCTGGTCGCGAAGGACGTTGTAATAATAGACCCGGAGGAGGGTCCGGTCTCTCGTAAGCTTCTGGGCGAAGGCGCGGAAGTCCACGTCGAACCGTCCGCAGTTCTCCTCCAGGCTGTGGTACAGATTGCTGCCGTCGATAAATATTGCAATTCGGGTCGTTGTCTGCCGGGGCTGGTTTGTCATCGTTGTTGTTTCTCCCTCATGCCCTTCCACCTATTCCAAGCTCGCCCTCCAACTCCCACAGCGAGAGGTCGATGCCGTGCATTATCTCGTCGATTTCGGATTTCGTGACCGAGAGCGGCGGTCCGATGTTCAACGTGCTGTTACTCGCGCCCAGTAATAGGCCGTGGCTCTTGAACTTCTCGGTGAGCCTGTTACCGATGTTCAGCTCTTCGGCGAAAGGCTTTCTGGTCTTGCGGTCGCTGACCAGCTCGACGCCCAAGAGCAGACCGATCCCTCGGGCATCGCCGACGGACATGTGATCGATAATCAACCCTTCCAGTTGCTCTTTGAAGTAGGCGCCCATGGTAGCCGAATTATCGACTAGCCCCTCGCGCTCGATTATCTCAATGTTCTTGAGGGCTGCGGCGGAGCAGACCGGATGGCCTGTGGCTGTAAATACATGTCGCAGCTGGTTACCCGGACCCACGAATACGTCGGCGACCTCATCCGTCGTGATCGTTGCGCCGAACGGGAGGTAGCTGCTGATGATGCCCTTGGCAACGTTGAGAATGTCGGGCACGACTCCTGAGTGCTCGATGGCGAACATCTTGCCTGTCCGGCCGAAGCCGGTGATCACTTCATCGGCGATCAGGAGGACGCCGTGGCGGTCGCAGATGTCCCTGAGCATCGGCCAGTAGTCGTCACCGGGTATAATGCAGCCTCGGGCGGTGACGGGCTCTGCGATGACCGCCGACACGGTGGCGGGATCGTTGTCGATGATGAGCTGCTCGACGGCCTCGGCACACAGAACTGCGCACTCGGTGGCCGTCTTGCCACCCAATTCACAGCGGTAGGGGTCGGGCTGAGGTGCGTGTATCAACCCGGTCTGGGTTGGCACGTCGGCCTCTCGTAGGGCGTTATTGCCGAGCCACTGGACCCCGCCTGTTGCCCCGTGGTACGAGCCCTTGCGGCTGATGACCTTGAACCTGCCCGGCTCGCCTCTTCGTTCGTGGTAGGACCGGGCGATCTTCAGGGCGGTCTCGTTGGCCTCTGACCCACCCGAGACTGGGAACACGCGTGTGAGGCCCTCGGGGGTTATTGCCGCCAGCTTGGCTGCCAGCATCACGGTCGCCTCGGTGGTCGTACCGGGCGGCATGAATGCGATCCGGCGCATCTGCTCGAAGGCGGCGTCGGCGATCTCGGTCCGGCCGTGGCCAGCGTTGATCGAGATGTAGCCGCCATTTACGTCGATCCAGGATTTGCCATCGGAGTCAGTGACCCTGATGCCGTCGGCTTCGACGACGATCAGTGGGCCGCCCTCTTCGGCCATCTGGGCCCAGTCACGGTTGGCCATCCAGAGGTGTTTTGCGGCGGCGGCCCT
>CAUZNX010000073.1:0-6587 GCA_963580905.1 Dehalococcoidia bacterium
ATTTCTTTGTAAAAAGAGAGACGCTTTCTGAAGTGAAGACGCGTGGTGTTTGGCGGCCTGGGTCTATGGGTGGGGTGGTGGAGCTGGGGGGACTCGAACCCCCTACCTCCGCCTTGCAAAGGCGGCGCTCTCCCAGATGAGCTACAGCCCCCAGCCCGAATAGCAATGGGGCCGTCCTGTTAGAACGGCCCCATTTACCCTTAACATCTGAGTAGTGGAAGGAAATAGTTTCATTTTCGATTTCGCTCGCAATGGAGCGGTCAACTTCACGGTGGACTGTCTAAACGGAGTGGTGCTTCGGCATCCGGGGAACTCTTCTCGATTGCTCGAAATCCGGCTCAACCCGGCGCATCCGCGCCCACTCATCCACAGACCGACCTGGGAGACATCCGACGAATCGGATGAACTTCCCTAACTCCCTAGAAAGGAGGTGATCCAGCCGCACCTTCCGGTACAGCTACCTTGTTACGACTTCGTCCCAGTTACCGATCCCACCCTCGGCGCCTGCCCCCCCGAAGGGTTGGCCCAGCGACTTCAAGTGTTACCGACTTCCATGACGTGACGGGCGGTGTGTACAACCCCCGGGAACGTATTCACCGCAGTGTGCTGACCTGCGGTTACTAGCAGCTCCACGTTCATGCAGGCGAGTTGCAGCCTGCAATTCCAACTGGGGCCGGCTTTTTGGGATTAGCTCCAGATTGCTCCTTGGCAACCCTCTGTACCGGCCATTGTAGCGTGTGTGTAGCCCAGGACGTAAGAGCCGTGCTGACCTGACGTCATCCCCACCTTCCTCCCCCTTTTTAGGGGCAGTCTCGCTAGAAAAAGACAACTAACGACAAGGGTTGCGCTCGTTGCGGGACTTAACCCAACACCTCACGGCACGAGCTGACGACGGCCATGCAACATCTGTGCATCTGTCCCGAAGGAGGGCTTGGTTTCCCAAGCTTACAGAAGCATGTCAAGCCCTGGTAAGGTTCTTCGCTTATCATCGAATTAAACCACACGCTCCGCTGCTTGTGCGGGGGCCCGTCAATTCCTTTGAGTTTTAGCCTTGCGGCCGTACTCCCCAGGCGGGATACTTATCACGTTAGCTACGACACGGGGGGGGTCGATACCCCCCATATCTAGTATCCATCGTTTAGGGCATGGACTACCCGGGTATCTAATCCGGTTCGCTCCCCATGCTTTCGCGCCTCAGCGTCAGGTACAGCCCAGAGAGTCGCCTTCGCCTCGGGTGTTCCTCCCAGTATCTACGCATATCACCGCTACTCTGGGAATTCCACTCTCCTCTACTGCCCTCAAGTCTACCAGTATCCCATGACCCCTCCCAGTTAAGCCGGGAGATTTCACATGAGACTTAATAGACCGCCTACTCGCCCTTTACGCCCAGTAAATCCGGACAACGCTCGCATCCTACGTATTACCGCGGCTGCTGGCACGTAGTTAGCCGATGCTTATTCCTCGGGTACCGTCCTCACTCTTCCCCGAGAAAAGGGGTTTACGACCCGAAAGCCTTCTTCCCCCACGCGGTGTCGCTGCGTCAGGCCTTTTAGCCCATTGCGCAAGATTCCCTGCTGCTGCCTCCCGTAGGAGTGGGGGCCGTGTCTCAGTCCCCCTCTGTCCGTTCGTGCTCTCACACCGGATACCCGTCTAAGGCTTGGTAGGCCATTACCCCACCAACTACCTGATAGGCCGCAAGCCCCTCCAAGAGCGACGCTCACCGAAGCGAGAGCCTTCCCTTCTTCGACCGTAGTCTCCGAAGCGTACGGGGTATTAGGCCGGATTTCTCCGGGTTATCCCCCGCTCAAGGGTAGGTTACTTACGTGTTACTCAGCCGTCTGCCACTACTCCAATCCACCGAAGCAGATTGGAGCCGTTCGACTTGCATGCATTAAGCGCACCGCCAGCGTTCGTCCTGAGCCAGGATCAAACTCTGAGTAGTTTCTCTATTTCCTTCCACTATTCAGCTGTTAAGGTTCACTAGCCTACGTTCGACGCAGCCTCTACCAACTGCCGGTTGAGGCAGCTTTGCCTGGGGGCGCGTCGAACTACACCGATATGATAGCTGACCCCATACACTTCGTCAACCCCAGATTTCCCCTATTTTCGGTGATTCGCATCTGAATTTTCACCCTTGACAATCAGTTGTGTAGCCACTAGCGTGTGGGCACTTTACGGGGATGCCATTCGTCCCCCGAAACCACAGGGAGTACGCCATGAACCCTTCGCTAGGTTATCCACCATCGAACCGCCCCGCCACGATGGGCGTGAACGGCATGATCGCGTCGGCCCACCCCCTGGCGACTCTAGCCGGGCTGAGCATCCTTCGAGCTGGCGGCAACGCCTTTGACGCCATCGTCACGACCGCGTCCACCCTTAATGTGGTCGAGCCCTACATGTCCGGTGTTGGCGGCATCGGCACGGCCCTCGTCAACATCGCGGCCGAAGGACGAGTCCGCGCCCTGGACTTCTCTGGCAGGGCACCCCTAGCAGCCGAGCCTTCAGCCTTTACCGACGCCGCCAAGAATGATGGGATCATGGCCGCGATGGTCCCAGGGAACCTGGCCGGCTGGCTGACGATGCACGAGGCGTACGGCTCGATGGAATTGGAGCGCTTGCTAGGGCCTGCCATCGGCTACGCCGAAAACGGTTTCCCTGTGACCCACTTTAACTCCAAGATGTTCGACGCTTCGGCCCACCTCCTGAACAAATTCCCGGCCTCTGCAGGAATCGTGCTTGGCAACGGCGGCAGGGCTCCGGCACCAGGGGCAAGGCTGCGTATGCCACAGCTGGCCGCAACTCTGCGCAGGATCGCAACGGGCGGGCTTGACGAGTTCTACCGTGGTGCACTCGCCCGTGAAATCGTTAAAGGCAACAGGGAACTAGGAGGCCTATACACCGAGGAAGACCTCGTAACGTACCAGCCTCAGTGGCTCGAACCCATCAGCATTAACTACAAGGGATACGAGGTATTCACGGCCCCACCGAACTGCAGCGCGTTCCAGGTGCTCCAAACACTCAAACTGCTTGAGACATTTGACGATGCTGACCGGGCCTTTCAGCAGCCTGATACGCTGCACATGTTCATGGAGGCGGTCAAGCTCGCCGTCACCGACCGAATCAAGTACGCCGGCGACCCCGACTACGTCTCCGCACCACTGGACGCACTCCTATCGGACGGATACGCGAAGCAGCAGGCCGCACTCATCGACCGTGACACCCCGGCCATCGTGTCGGGAGAGAGATACGCCGAGGAGCGCCCCGATGGTGCTCTGAAGCCTGGTAGCCCAGAGGCATTCGACGCCGGCATGACTACCCACTTCGCCGTCGCCGACAGAGATGGCAACGTGGTCAGCGTCACCCAGACCCTTGGCGGTGGATTCGGCTCCGGCGCAGCCGTGGGTAACACTGGCGTTTTCCTTAACAACATGGCCAGCTACTTCGAACTCGAGGAGGGCAGCCCGAACCGTATCGGACCGGGAAAACGCGTCGATTTTGTCGTCGCCCCCACACAGACCTTCCGCGACGGAAAGTTCCACCTGAGCATCGGTACTCCGGGAAGCTGGGGTATCCTCCAGACGACACCGCAGTTCCTGACCAACGTCCTGGACTATGGAATGACCCCGCAGCAGGCCATTGAGGCGCCACGCTTCCGCTACTTCGAAGGACGGCGCGTTCAGATGGAGGATCGATTCCCCCTGCATGTGCGCCGAGCCCTTGAGGCTCGGGGTCACGAGATAGACCTTCTGGAGTCATGGTCGACGGCAGTCGGCGGTGCTCAGGGCATCCAGTTCGATCCAAACGAGGGCACCTTCCAGGGAGGCGCAGACCCCCGTCGGGACGGCTTCGCTCTGGGATACTAACAAGCACTACCGAATAGGGTTACGCCCCACAGTGAGGACTGAATGTCACGAGTAGTAGTCTTCGTATTCGATGGCCTACAGATGTCCCAGGTGACCCAAAAGTTCATGCCAAACCTGGCGACCTTCGCGTCTGGCGGCGTCCGCTTCGGCAACCACCATCCTGTATTCCCGACTGTCACCCGCGTCAACGTTGCCAGCATCACGACAGGTCGCTATCCGGGCGGTCATGGGCTGGCCGGGAACAGCTTCATTCACCGCGAAATGGACCCTGCAAGGGTCCTGCCCGCACTGAGGACGGAGTTATCCGAGGTGATCGAACGCACGGGCGAGCTACTGCTCGCACCAAATCTGGCCGCCATCCTCGGGGCACATGGCATGGAGTACGTTGCTGTGGGCACAGGCTCGGACGGCAACGCGTTCATGCACAACCCCATGGCGGCGCGGGACGGCGGCGCAACCATCCACCCAGACTTCTGCGAACCGGACGGCCTTCACGACGACGTCCTGTCCCGGTTCGGGCCATGGCCCGAGATCACCCACCCCGCCGAGGCGCGGATCGAGCGCGGCATATCTGTTCTGACTGAGTACGTCATTCGGGAACGCGACCCCGCAGTGGCACTGTTCTGGAGCAGCGAGCCGGATGCTTGCCAACACAAGGCCGGTCTGGGCTCGGAACTGGCGACTCATGCGTTGGGCGTGGCCGACGCCCAGTTCGGCAGACTGATTACATGGCTCAAAGACTCGGGTCGCGATAACGACACCACCGTCCTCGTAGCCGCCGACCACGGGTACTGTACGGTCATCGACGACATCCCCGTTGTGCAACTCCTACAAGAAGCAGGCTTCCCAGAGGGCGCCGATCCTGGTGAGGTGATAGTCGCCTCCAACGGCGGATCGATGCTCTACTACGTCGGCGGGCGCGACGCGACAACAGCCGACCGACTTGCGACGTGGTTAATGGAACAGCCATGGAGCGGCGCCATGGTCGCCTCCGATGCGCTGGGCCAAATCGACGGCACTCTGCCCGCATCCTTGGTAGGGGTCGAGGGGCCACGGGCACCAGACATCGCCATGTCATTCGCCTGGAACTCTTCCCTCAACGACGCAGGATATGCCGGCCACCACTACAACTCGGGACTGGCCGCAGGCCAGGGAAATCACGGCTCGATGAGCAGGCACGAGCAGCGCTGTGCGTTCATCATGGCGGGGCCGGGGGTTAAGCAGGGCGAGGTATCGAGTGCACCAACCGGCAACGTCGACGTCGCGCCCACGATACTTCGGCTACTGGGCGTGGACGCGCCCGCCGGGATGGACGGCAGGGCGCTGGAGGAGGCCCTCGTAGACGGCCCCGCGCTTGACGAGGTCGAGTGGTCCTCGGAAACCCACGTCGCTGAGCGGAATCTTCCGAATGGCAAATATAGTCAGCAGATCATGGTCTCGAAGGTCGGATCCACAACCTACGTCGACGAGGGTGCTGCGCACGCTTAGTCGGGCTGACTCAGGATCTGCCCTTAGGCCACATCCTGTTAGCGGAGAATGAAGCCCAGCAAGTACTACGGACTAATGCCGTTAGCTTGCAGTATCCGCCTCACGTCGTCTATGGGGATGCCCTCCCTGGTGTTGCCGTCCCTACCGACTAGGGTGCGGGCCCGCAGGACCGAATTGATTACCGCCTCTTCCGTTGACTCAATAGCCGCCCTGAACAGAGGCGTCAATTCCGAGTCGTCGAGCGACCCGCTACCGTCGGTGTTCGAAAACGCGATGATGAAATCGCCGCTACTGTGGTCAGCGATACCACCCGCCCGAGCCAGGCCCATCGCAGCACGACGTCCGATACGCCCCAGCTGCCTTGAATCCACCGGGGCGTCCGTGCCCACCACCATCATGATCGAGCCGCCCGCACGCGTCGGGTCGAAGGAGTCTGGCGGTGGCAGTAGCTCCCGGCCGATACGGACGCCGTCCATGCGCAGCTCACGAGGGTCGCCAGTGTTGGTCAGGGTAAGCACTCCGACGGTGTACTGACCACCGTCGATTTCGCACAGCCGTGACGCAGTTCCGATTCCACCCTTCCACGCGAATCCAGTCATGCCCGTCCCGGCACCAACCACACCCTCATCGGTATTCGGCGATCTAGTGCCGTCGATGGCAGCTCGAACGTGCTCGGGCCGAACATGCCGTCCAACGATGTCATTCAGGAAGCCGTCGTTGCACTCCCCTACCACTGGATTGAAGGAGTAAACGCCGGGGTTCTGCTCAGCCATGTAGTCGATCAGGGCGTCGGTCGCCCGCCAAAGGCTAAGCGTGCTGGTCAGCACAATCGGGCTCTCTATAACTCCAAGCTCCGATACCTGCAGAAACCCGAGGGCTTTCCCGAAACCGTTGAGTACATGGACCGCGCCTACTACCTTGTTTTCAAAAAGGTTGCCCTGGTGCGGCTTTATCACCGTCACGCCCGTGCGTACAGGACCACGGCCAATATCGAGTGGGCCCTCGCCGTCGATCAGCGTAACGTGGCCAACGGTCACGTCGGGGATGTCAGTTAGCGCGTTGTGGGCTCCACGGGGCAAAATGCCGATCTCCAAACCTAGGTCGGCTGCCCTCGGTCGCTCTTCATCCATTTCTCATTCCCTCCACTATGTGGTTTCCTCGAATTTCAGGGGACCGTCGGAAGTTGCGCGGTATCGCCGGTATCATCCTGCCAGACACGTATGCGTGCCGCCATGC
>CAUZNX010000074.1:0-6556 GCA_963580905.1 Dehalococcoidia bacterium
GGCCCCGAGACCCCACTGCTCTTGTCAGCCCACATGGACACGGTCGAGCCGGGTCGCGGCATAAAGCCTTCCGTGGACGGCGATCGTATCGTCACGGACGGGACCACTATCCTGGGGGGCGACTGCAAGGCAGGCATAACCGCCATTCTGGAGGCGGTGCAATCGGTCCTCGAAGACGGCTCCGAGCACATTCCGATCGAGATCTGCATCACTCGCGCCGAGGAGACAGGTCTGTTGGGCGCGCGGAACCTGGACTACTCCCTAATTAGCGCCAAAGAATCGATCGTCATCGACCGCGAGGGCCCTCCGTCTCGAATCACTTCCATGTCCCCGACATACGTCGGTTTCGACCTGCAAATTACCGGACGTGCCGCCCATGCGGGAATAGAGCCTGAAAAGGGCCTATCGGCGGTGTTGATCGCCTCCGAGATCATCACGAGGCTGCCTCAAGGCCGCCTCGATGATCAGACAACCTTTAACGTTGGCGTGACAAAGGGCGGCCTGGTCAGGAACGCCGTTCCGCTGAGCGCCTCCGTCGTGGGCGAGTTCCGCAGTACGAACCTGGAGGCAATTGACGACATCCGCGCTCGCATCGACGGAGTGCTGACCGAGGTTCGAGGCATGTTCCCCGAAGCCACGATCGAGGAAGACCTGCACACCGACTTCGAAATGTTCGCGCTCACCGACGACGATCCCGCCACCAAAAGGGTCAAGACCGCCCTGCGCAGCCTGGGCATGGAGCCCACGATGTCGCCGTCAGGCGGCGGTTCCGATGCCAACGTCTTTCGGCAAAAGGGCATTGCCGCGGTCGTCGTGGGCATGGCGGACACCAACATGCACACGCTACAAGAGTTCGTCACAATCCCCGACCTGGTCGACGCGGCACACCTGGTAGAGACGATGCTAAGGCCAGGAGGCTGGAGCTAGGCGCCGCCGAGGAGTGGAGAGGGCGCCGCCATACCGGCGCGCGCCCCTCTTGATTAACCACGGCAGTCGGGTCCTAGCGACGTGAGGGTGCCACTGATAGGTTTGCCTATGTAATATCCGCTTCGGAGTCCAAAATGCACGTCGATCTTGCATACGGAAAAGGCTCGCTGACCATCGAGGTCCCCGACGACTGCACGACGGTCATCGAGCCGACGCACCTGCCCGGCCTGCCAGACGTTGAGGCGGCTCTGGTATCCGCGCTGCGCAACCCCATCGGAACGCCCCCTTTACGGCGTCTCGTTGGACGTGGCCAGACGGTGGCAATTTCTATTTGCGATATCACCAGGCCGATGCCATCCGCGACCCTCCTCCCAGTCTTGATGGGAGAACTCTCTCACGTCCCCAACGACCAGATCGTGATACTGGTCGCCACCGGCACCCACAGGGCAAACACGAAAGCTGAGATGGAGGCGATGCTTGGTCCAGAGATCACCCAGAACTATGAGGTGGTCAACCACGATGCCTTCGACAAAAGCTCGCTGGCCCCTCTGGGGGAGACCATTGATAAGGTCCCAGTCCAAATCAATCGCAGGTTCTTGGACGCCGATATCCGGATTACCACAGGATTCGTCGAGCCTCATTTTTTCGCGGGATTCAGTGGCGGTCCCAAAATGGTCGCCCCAGGTCTGGCGGGGTTCGACACGATCCTGGGGCTTCATGGAGCAGGGCTCATCGCCCACCCCAATTCAACATGGGGCATCACCGAGGGCAACCCCATTCACGAAGAGATACGCCGTATAGCTGCCAGGGCCAACGTCGACTTCAGTGTCGATGTCACCATCAACCGGGACCATGACATTACGACAGCCTACGCCGGCGAGCTGTCAGCCGTACACCGCGCGACATGCCAGGTCGCGAAACGAACAGCGATGCGACCTGTCTCGGCGCCCTTTGATGTGGTGGTCACGACCAATAGCGGCTACCCACTCGACTTGAACCTTTACCAGGCCGTCAAAGGAATGTCGGCTGCCGCGCAGGTGGTGAAGAGTGGAGGGACAATCATATGCGCTGCAGAATGTAGTGACGGCATCCCCGACCACGGAGAATTCGGAAGGCTCCTGGCCTCACGGGAATCCCCTGCCGAACTACTGGAGATGATTACCACGGAGGGGTTTGCCAGCCACGACCAATGGCAGGTCCAACTACAGGCACAGATACTGATGCGCGCCAAGGTCTATTTGAAGTCTAGTTTTCTGACAGAAGATCAGATCCGCTCGGCACACCTGCAGCCGGCGGAGGACCTTCAGGCCACAGTACTTGAGGCGTTAGATCGCCACGGGAAGGAAGCGCGCCTGTGCGTATTGCCCCAGGGACCACAGACAATACCGTACCTGAAAAATGAAGGGTAGCGGACGAAGGATAGGCAGGGATCGTGGAGAGGGACTGGGTGATCCCCAACGGGTCAGTTCCACTGCAGCCGCAGGGCCCAGACAATGTCGGTGCTTCAGTCGACTCATCAGCTGATTATGTTGAGGTAACCAGAGAGGCGCCGCCCCTTGATAGGAGGCGCCTCTCCGGTCCAAAAGAGCAATTACTCGATCGTCGCGACGGCGCCAGCCTCTTCGAGGGCCGTCTTTGCCGCTTCGGCGTCTTCCTTGCCCACAGCCTCTTTAACATTGGCCGGGGCGCTTTCCACCAAATCCTTGGCCTCCTTAAGGCCCAGGGTCGTGACTGAGCGGACTGCCTTAATCACGTTGATCTTTTTGTCGCCAATCTCCTTGAGCACGACGGTGAACTCCGACTGCTCTTCTTCTTCTCCAGCGCCCGCACCATCAGCAGCGGGGGCTGCTGCCACGGCGACAGGAGCTGCCGCGCTTACACCAAATGTCTCTTCAAGCTCTTTTACGAGCTCGGCCAGGTCCAGTACCGACATTCCCTTAATTGCTTCTAGTATCTCTTCTTTGGTGGTCACGATTCACTCCTTCGCGTATTTACGACAGTCTATTGAAAGCTCTGGCAAGTCGCGACAGCGCGCTGACTCACCCCTTTTTGAACTTGATAGAAAGACAGGATCAAGCCTCAGCTTGCTCCGCCCCGTCTCCGGCCGCCTGAGCATCTACATGACGTTGCAAGACCCGAGTCAGTGCGGCCACAGGCCCGTTGAGCACCATTGCCAGGCCAGTTATAGGTGCTTGCATCTGACCGAGCAACTTAGAAACGAGCTGCTCTTTGGACGGCAACGCCGACAATGCCGCTATTTCATCAGTGGAGAGTGCTCGACTCCCCAGAAGACCGCCACGAATCTTAAGACCGATCTTGAATTTGTTAATAAACTCGGTCACCGCCTTTGCAGGCACGACCGGATCCTCAAATCCGAAGGCTATCGCCGTTGGACCCTGGACAACCTGCATGACATCGGGCATCCCAGCTGCCTCCGCCGCACGTTCCGTGAGTCTATTTTTGACTACGCGGAACTTAACGCCTTCCTCGCGCAAAGACTTTCGCAGACTTGTCATGTCAGTGACCGACACACCACTGTGGTCAGCAGTTACAATCGCAGTGGAACTCTCGAGCAGCTCACGCAGCTCATCAACCTCTTTCAGCTTTCGATCTGTAGGCACCTTTCACCTCGGACAAAAAAATCCCCGAGCCGCAGACTCGGGGGGAAGGTACGTTGGCCATTTGACCGTACGCACAATTCGCCTCGGCGGGCTGGCAGTTTAATCCGCCGTTTGGCGGAGCCCGCTGTCTGCGGCAGTAAGCTCTATTCTACCTTTAGGGCAGCGACTGTTGCAACATCCAACTTGACGCTAGGGCCCATCGTAGTTGTCAAGAACGCTGAGCGAACGAACTGGCCTTTCACGCCGCCGGGTCTGGCGCGAATTATGGTGTCCATCAGCGCTGTCAGATTATCCAGCAACTGCGACTCCTCAAAGCTCGCCTTGCCGATAACAATGTGAATAATCGCCGATCGGTCTAGTCGGTATTCGACTCTGCCCTTTTTCGCATCTGAAACAGCCCTCGCCATATTGTCGGGCTGCACAACGGTTCCGGTCCTGGGGTTGGGCATCAGGCCGCGACGGCCAAGGATCCGGCCCAGTTTCCCGATTTTACCCATCATGTCCGGCGTGGCTATCGAAACGTCGAAATCGGTCCAGCCATCCTCAATTTTCTTGATCAGATCGTCGTTGCCCACGTGGTCCGCGCCCGCCTCCTCGGCGGTTGCCATCGCTTCACCCTGGGTGAACACAACAATCCGAACCTGCTTGCCGATGCCATGGGGGAGGACAGTAACACCACGCACCTGCTGATCAGCGTGTCTTGGGTCCGCGCCGGTACGAAGGTGGAGTTCCACTGTCTCGTCAAAGCTCGCGGTCGCGGTCTTCTTGATGAGCGCGATCGCCTCGGCGGGTTGATACTCTGTTTCTGCTTCCAACAACGTTACTGCCGTAGCGTAGCGTTTACCGTTCTTCGGCATCTGCAAGTCCTCTCAATACGTCCGTTTAAGCGTCGGACGAGTCTATAAGTATTCCCATGCTACGGGCGGTACCCGCCACTACACGCATCGCGCTCTCGATGTCGGCCGAGTTCAGGTCACGCATCTTCATTTCCGCTATCTCGCGGACTTTGGATGAAGAAATCGTGGCCACTTTCTCGGACTGGGGCGTTGGGCTGCCCTTTTCGATTCCTGCGGCTTTCAGAAGGAGAGCCGAGGCAGGAGGTGTTTTCAGTTCAAACGAGAATGAGCGATCTTCGAATACCGTCAGCACTACAGGCACAATATTGCCGGCCTGAGGTGAAGATTTTTCGTTGTATTCCTTGACGAACGCCATTATGTTGACACCGTGCTGTCCTAGCGCGGGGCCAACGGGAGGAGCCGGAGTTGCCTTACCGGCTTCAATTTGAAGCTTGATGATCGCTTTTACTTTTTTCGCCACAAGTCGCCTCTCAGTTCATTATTCGCTGTTTGAATTAGGGGAGCCGTCTCGCAGGCGACGCCACCAGATCAGGTCTTTTCCACCTGCAAAAAGTCGAGTTCCACGGGAGTCTCACGTCCAAAGAACGATACCAATACTCTGAGTTTCGATCGCTCGGTGTACACTTCGTCGATGACACCCATGAAGTCGACAAACGGCCCGTCTGTGATCCTGACCATCTGGTCCTTTTCGAGACCGACCCGGAGCCTCGGCTCCGAGGACTCTATCTGGCGCAGAATGTTCCGGACTTCCTCTTCTTCTAGAGGCACCGGCTTCGGGCGTCCTTCTCGCTCATCTTCAGCCGAGACGAACCCCATCACACCGGGAGTGTTTCTGACCACATACCAACTTTCGTCGTCCATCCTCATGTGGATGAGTATGTAGCCAGGGAATATCCTGTTCTGCTTGGGCTTGCGCTGGCCCCCTTGAATTTCCACTTCTTCCTCGGTCGGAATTACGACCCGGAAGATCTTGTCCTTCACGTCCATCGTCTCCACACGAAGATCAATATTCTTCTTGACCCGTTCCTCCTGACTGGAGTACGTGTGAATGATGTACCAACGCGGCTCGATTTCTTTTTCTATTTCGGTGGCCATTATGGTTGTAGGATCCGATCCATCAACTCGCCGAAGCCGAGGTCGACCATACCGAGGAAGAGCCCTATGACTCCGGCAACGGAGATCACCATTATGGTGAGCCGAACCGTTTCCTGACGCGACGGCCAGGTGACACGGCGCAACTCCGAGATGGTATCGCCTACGAAGCGAAAGTTAAAGGCCCTGCGCGCTACTTGCGCACTAGCCTTGCTTGACGCCCCGGTGTTCTTGGCCACAGTACTATCTAACCTCTCGATGGAGCGTGTGGACCCGGCATCGAGGACAGTACTTCTTCAGCTCCAGGCGATCAGGCGTGTTGCGTCTGTTCTTGGAACTGTGGTACGTCCTCTCTCGGCACTCGGTGCAGCCGAGATTGACTAGTATTCTCTGTTCTCCTCTACGCGGCATGGTTTCTCTCTACCTCGCGCCCGTTACTTGGTTACCTGGATGATTACGCCAGAGCCCACGGTGCGACCGCCCTCACGAACGGCGAACCGAAGCTGCTCGGTTATGGCAACAGGCATGATGAGCGTTACACCCATCTCAATGTTGTCTCCGGGCATCACCATCTCTACGCCGTCCGGGAGTGTAATCTCCCCGGTGACGTCGGTAGTGCGAATGTAGAACTGCGGCTTGTAGCCGCTGAAGAACGGCGTATGCCTTCCGCCCTCTTCCTTGGTCAGCACATAGACCTGTGCCTGGGCCTCAGTGTGAGGCGAAATACTCCCAGGGGCGCAGAGCACTTGCCCTCGCTCGATTCCCTCCCGGTCGATTCCGCGCAAGAGCAGCCCAAGCGCATCGCCTGGCTCGCCCTCGTCCAGCGTCTTGTGGAACATCTCTACGCCGGTCACGGTGGTAGTCGTGGTGTCTCTCATGCCCACGATCTCAACAGTCTGGCCAACCTTGACCATACCCTGCTCCACTCGACCAGTCACGACTGTACCGCGACCCTTGATGCCGAATACGTCCTCGACTGGCATCAGGAACGGCAGGTCTTTCGGCCGATCAGGGACCGGTATGTAGCTGTCTACTGCGTCCATCAGCTCCCAGATACCC
>CAUZNX010000075.1:0-6460 GCA_963580905.1 Dehalococcoidia bacterium
CGGCGAGGTTGGTGGGGAGGCGCTGGTGATTGCGGGGCTTCTGGATGTGCCGGTGAGGCAGATCGCTGACGCGTGGAAGGGTGGCCTGGAACGTGCGGCGGAGGGCTCCGGCAGTACTGGCTAGCCTTGACACTTCCCGGCGCGCGGTGCTACTTTTACATGTACCCATTTAGCAGTCACTGAGGGTGGCTGCTATTTTTAATTCTGGAGACGGAGGGGTTTGTGCCTAGGTACGATTACGAGTGCCAGACCTGCAAACATATATTCGAGGTTAAGCAGAGCTTCTCCTCGGAACCTGTAGCTACATGCCCTGAGTGCATGAATGGGGCGCAGCGGATGATTCGCGCCGTCCCAATCGTGTTCAAGGGTAGTGGATTCTACGTGAACGACTACGGCAAGGGTGGTGGCGCGACCGCTTCCGAGCCCAAGGTCTCAGACGAGCCTAAGTCCGAGACCAAATCCGATACAAAATCCGAGTCGAAGAGCGAGTCCAAGTCGGATTCTAAGTCCGAGTCTAGCTCCAACACTGCTAGTGACTCAAAGAAGGAGTCCAAGGCCTCCTGACCATATCGACGAAGGTGAGAGGCCTGCGAAGATGAGGGCTCTAATTCAGCGGGTTACCGAGGCGTCGGTCTCGATTGACGGCGAGGTCGTCGGGGCCATAGGGCCTGGCCTGCTGGTACTTCTAGGGGTCTCCCGGGACGACACGGATGAGGACGCGAGCTACATAGTCGGGAAGGTCGTAAACCTACGAATCTTCTCCGACGATGAGGGTAAATTTCAGAGCTCAGCCACCGATATTGGGGCTGAGCTTCTTGTTGTCAGCCAGTTTACACTTTACGGTGAAACCCGAAAGGGACGCCGTCCCTCTTTCACACTGGCCGCTGCCCCCGACGATGCCGCCCGTCTCTTCGAGCGCGCCGTGGCGCTATTCAAGGAGACGGGACTGAAGGTGGAGACCGGAACGTTCCAGGCCTACATGGCCGTGGCACTGGTCAACGATGGTCCGGTCACTCTCATGCTCGATTCTGCTGACCGCGAGCGCCCCCGCCGAGGCTAGATTTTGGTGGTGGTGTCTCCGCTGCAGTCTTCTAGTCCACTTGTGCAGCGATGCCCGAAAAGTGGCGTTGCCCATTTCTACACACTGAATGAAGCGCGCGGCTAGCGTGGGGACCAGAATGCCAGGGTGCCCTCGCCGATGGTGTCAACTGTGAAGAAGGGTGCGATGGCCATGACGATGATGCGATCCGGCGCTTGCTGGGCCGTCGACGCCGACACTGCGTTGCCAGCCAGCCTCCCCGCGAAGACGATCGAGTTCCCGTCGGGTGACCACTGGGTGTGGGACTTGGCGTACTGGTCGAAGAACTGGAACACGGTGAGCTGGTCTATGGAAGGCAGGAACTCTACCAGAGGCTGAGACACTCCCGTTTCCACGTCCATTACATTCCAAAGGAGCACGCCTTCAGTTTCTGCGAGGGTTATGTAGGCCAGTTTGGTTCCATCGGGAGACCAGAAGAACGCGATGACATTGTCGCGAATTGCAGCGGGCCCGGGGGAGCCGTCGGGGCGCAGCACACTGACGTTCTGGTATATGAGCAGCCCCATGGATTGCAGGGTTAGCACTCGGTCGGGGACTGTCACCGCGAGCCACTTAGAGTCTGGCGACCACAGGAATGCAGCATTGGCGGGCACGTCCTCCACACGACTGAGAACCTGCGTATCGGGGTCAGACAGGTACAGGGACAGGCCATCGGGGCCATTGCCTGAGACGAACGCGATCTGATCACCGGAAGGACTCCACGAGGGCACCCTGTATGCGAAGCTTTCGGTGGGGAGTGCGAGGGACTTGGCGCTCGCGGCCTCGGCGTCGACCATGAAGTGATCGACCCCTCGGTGTACGAGGAGGCGAGTGGAGTCCGGCGACCACCCAAGCCACAGCGGTCCGTTCCCCAGTGTGAATGCAGGCGCTTTGTCGTCCCGGAGGTCGTCGACGTATAGCTTCAGCCCCTCTGGAGAGCCACCTATGAAGGCTACTCGGTTGCTGTCGGGCGACCAGTATGGGTAGTGAGGAGCACGCTCAGCGACGATCGTGGTCTCGCCCGTAATCCCGGCGTGGATCTTGTGCAGCACACCGGTGACCGTGTTTCGGAAATACAGCTCGGCGACAAGGTTGCCCTCGCCATCTTGCACAACCCCTGAAATCACGAGACGACGCCCGTTTGGGGACCAGGTTGGCCATGTGAAGAAGCCGTCGTTGGGGCTCACGACAATCTGGTCCTGGCCGTCCGGATCAACTGTTAAAACCCGACCGTCAGGGTCGACGTAGGCAATTCGGTTGACCGACAGGTCCGGGGGCAAGGGTGTTTTATCGCCGTAGGTCCCGCCGTGACCGCCGGCGACAGCGACTACCATCATAGTGGCTGCTAGTAGGACCAGCAGGGCGTATATCCTGAGTAGCAACTTGGTCTCCGAGGCTGGGTGTCTAGTTGTCTTTGTGGGGCGTTGAAGCTTCCCAACCATACCAGCTTGTAACGTGGGGTGTTGGGAGAATCATGTGGGCGCGCACGTGGCTTTTGGCAGAAGACGAAACACCCTCACCTCAGTCCTCTCCCTCGATACGGAGAGGAGGACGGATTCGATTGGGGAGGGATGATGGGAAGCCTTTTCCTAGCGACGGTGGGTTCGGCCCAAGGGCATGCCCTGCCCAGCCCAGCCCACCTAAGCGTGCGCAGCACCACCGAAATCGAGGCTGAGGTCCAGGGCTTTGACAGAGTGGGTGAGGGCGCCTACCGAGATCATGTCTACTCCGGTGGCGGCTACCTCTGCTACGTTCTCGAGGACGATGTTACCCGAAGCCTCGGTCAGCGCCTTGCCATTTGCCCGTTTGACGGACTCGACCATCATCTCCACTGTCATATTGTCGAGCAGCAGGATTTCGGCGCCAGCGGCCAGGGCTTCATCGACTTGCGCCAGGTCTTCGACCTCCACCTCGATTTTCATTGCGTGTGGCGCGGTCTTGCGGAGTCGGGCGATTGCCTGACCGAGGGTCAGTCCATACGAGGCTGCGGCGGCGATGTGGTTGTCCTTCATCAGGATGCCGTCGCCCAGGTTGCGCCGGTGGTTCTTGCCTCCGCCGGCGGTAACGGCGTACTTGTCGAGATTGCGCAGGCCTGGGACCGTCTTGCGTGTGTCGAGGATCACCGCCGGGTAGGCCTTCACCGCATCCACGTAGCGGCGAGTTTCGGTGGCAATGCCGGACAATCGCTGCATGAAGTTCAGGGCTGTGCGTTCGCCTTTGAGAATGGCTGCCATGGGGCCGTCGATCTGAGCGATGACATCGCCCTCGATCCCGCGACCGGGATCCGAGGCGTGTAGTGCTGAACCGTCGGGGAGCAGGAACGTGACCAGGAGATCGGAATCAACGCGGTTCCATACCGCCTCGGCGAGCGCGGAGCCAGCTAGTACGCCGTGGGCCTTGGCGATCACCAGAGCGCGGCCCTGGAGTTCAGGGGGTATGAGGCCATCCGTGGTGGGGTCACCTGCGGAGAGGTCCTCCGTCAGGGCACGCTCGACGACCTGGTCGATGTCGAAGGGGGTCAGTTTCAAATGAGGTGCACCAGGCTCAGACGATGTTGAGCATTCTGTTGAGGGCTACCCGGGCCTCCTCGGCCGTGGTCGGATCCACCGAAATCTGGTTCACGACTACACCTGCATTGAGGGCGTCGAATACCCAGGACAGGTACGCGGGGTGGATGCGATACATGGTAGAGCATGGGCAGACGACCGAGTCCAGGCAGAAAACAGTCTTGTCGGGATTTTCCTGGGCGACTCGGTTGACGAGGCTGACCTCAGTCCCGATTGCCCAGACGCTTCCCGGTGGCGACTCGTTGACTACCTTGAGTATGTATTCGGTGGAGCCATTGAGATCTGCTGCGTCCACGACCTCTTTGAAGCACTCCGGATGGACGACTACCTTGACGTCCGGGTGCTTGCTGCGAGCCTCCTCGATCTGGTCGACGCTGAATCGCGTGTGGACCGAGCAGTGGCCTTGCCAGAGGATAACCTTGGCTTTGCGTACCTCATCTTCGGTGTGGCCCCCCATGGGCTTGAACGGGTTCCAGAGGAGCATATCGGCGGGATCGATGCCGAGCTTGGATCCGGTGTTCCTGCCGAGGTGCTGATCTGGGAGAAATAGCACCTTGTCGGTTCGCTCGAAGGCCCACTTGAACGTGGCGGGGGCGTTTGACGAGGTGCATACGATGCCCTCGTTCCTGCCACACAGCGCCTTGATGGACGCGGCGGAGTTCATGTAGGTGATGGGAGTGACGTCGCCGCCCATCACGTTTTGCAGGTCGTCCCAGCAGTCCATGACGTCGTCTATCTGTGCCATGTCGGCCATGGAGCAGCCGGCGGTCAGGTTGGGCAGGATGACGCTCTGGTCAGGGCCGCTGAGGATGTCTGCTGTCTCGGCCATGAAGTGGACGCCACAGAAGACGATGTACTCGGCGTCTCGCTTGGAGGCGGCGAGTTGCGAGAGTTTGAATGAGTCGCCGCGGAAGTCGGCGTACTTGATGATCTCGTTGCGTTGGTAGTGGTGGCCCAGCACCACAAGGCGTTCGCCGATCTGTTGGCGGGCCTCGAAAATCCTGGTGTCCAGCTCCTCGGGAGACATCTTGAGGTAGGAGATGGGCAGTTTTTGCCACTGGACCCCAGCCTCTAGCTCCTGCTCCAACGGCTTGGACTTGAGCTCATCGTCGGTCTGGCAAAAAGCCGACTGCTCGATCTCCGTTATTGGAATCGTAGCTTCCTTGACCTTGATTACCATCTGGTTTGTCTTGGCCTCCCTATGCCTGCGGAACCTGTGGCTGCGCTGTAGCAGCTTCGGTGCCGTTCCGTATATCTGCCTGGGAAATCAATGTGCCTTGTAGTGACCAGGGGCTGGTTTCGTCTATCCGAACCTGGACGATTTCGCCGATGGTGCCTTCGTTGACGTGCACCAGCTTGTCGTTCCTATTGCGGCCATGGATCCTGCCCCTCGTAGTGCCTTCAAGGAGGACATCGTAGGTACGGTCCAAAAATCTGCGGTTGTTTTCGGCCTGGATGGTGGCCTGGAGATCATCTACCGCCTTGAGGCGGGCTTTCTTTTCCGCCAACGGCACGTCGTCCACTAGCTTGCGGTCCGCGATGGTGCCTTTTCGCGTCGAGTACGCAGCGGAGTGGACCTTGTCGAAGCGCACGTCTCGCAACATGTCGAGGGTCCGTTCGAACTGCTTATCTGTCTCGCCACAGAAACCCACGATCAGGTCGGTGGTGAGCGATACGCCAGGGACTCTTTCGCGAATCTTGTCTACGAGTTTTCGGTACTCGTCGGAGGTATAGCCGCGACGCATGCTTAACAGGACCTCGTCGTCGCCGGCCTGGAACGGCAGGTTGATGTTTTCACAGACTTTTTCGAGGTCCGCAACTCGGTCGATTATGCGGTCGCTCATGTCGTTCGGGTGGGAGGTGAGGAAGCGGATTCGCTGTATGGAATCGACCTCGCTCACGGCCTCTAGCAGATCTGCCAGGTCGGTCTTCTTTTCGAGGTCGTGACCGTAGGAGTCGACGTTTTGGCCCAGGAGGGTGATCTCCTTGACGCCTCGTTTGCCGAGCATTTCGGCCTCGTGTACCAGTTCTGAAACCGACCGGCTGACCTCGCGGCCTCGGCGGTAGGGGATGATGCAAAATGTGCAGAATTTGTCACAGCCGTGGATGATGGGGACAAACGCGGTCACGGCAGCTCGCGCGGTGAGGTTTCCGAGGCAACCCTCAGGGTCGATGCCTGTGCGTTCGCCGACGATCTCCAGCAGTGGCCGGTATTCCTGTGGACGCATGAACACGTCTACCTGGGGGAACCGTTTCTCCAGGGTCGTGGTGTTTGGGCCGACCATACAGCCCATTAGTGCCAGTACCCTGTCCGGCGTGTTGCCGTTCTGCGAGCGTAGGCGGCTCAACATGCCTATGACCTTATCTTCGGAGCTCTGGCGTACCACGCAACTGTTGAGGACGACGACATCGGCAGCCTCAGGCTCCGATACCGGTCCGAGCCCCATCTGGTCGAGGGCGCTCTCCAGTCTCTCCGAATCGGCCTTGTTCATCTGGCAGCCGATGGTCCAGATGTGGTAACTCTGCATATCAGGCCAGCCTTACCCGCCTATTACAGATCCGGCCCGTCCTGGTGTCTTTGCGACGCTGGACGGACCGGTTGAAGTTCTAAATTGCTCGCCCCGTGCAGGGGGGCATTCGAGTGGCGGAGGGAATGGGATTCGAACCCATGAAGAGGAATAATCCCCTTAAGCGCTTAGCAGGCGCCCGCACTAGGCCACTATGCGACCCCTCCACTTACGAACAATATAGCAGGGCAAGTATTTACGGCGCAAGGATATTATTTGTGAAATCCGACACTAATCAGATTGGGCAA
>CAUZNX010000076.1:0-6418 GCA_963580905.1 Dehalococcoidia bacterium
CCCCAATGGGGCGGGCAAGACTACTTTGATGAAGATGCTGACAGGCTTCCTACAAGCCGATTCTGGCACTGTGACTATCGACGGCCTTGATGTCGTCGATGAAACACTAGAGGTCCAGAAGAGGATTGGCTACCTGCTTGAGAACGCGCCTCTGTATCCAGAGGCGTCGGTCCAATCTCACCTGAAAATGATCGCCGATCTCCGGCGCGTGCCGAAGTCCGATCAACCTCGCCTCATATCGCGAGCGGTCCGCGCGGCCTCTCTGGAGGAGCACCTTACCAGGCCGATAGGGCAGCTCAGCAAAGGGTTCCGGCAGCGGGTCGGATTGGCCCAGTCGATCCTTCACGATCCAAAGGTGCTTATCCTAGACGAACCTACCGTAGGACTCGACCCGACTCAGATCGTGGAGTCACGACGCCTGATCAAGAGGTTGGCGGAGAACACTACGATACTTCTCTCGACCCACATCCTTTCGGAGGTCGAGGCCGTCTGTGACCGCGCCATCGTATTGCTAAATGGCCAGGTTAGGGCAGATGCAAGGCTGGCCGAGCTTGCTGCCACTGACGGCGCAATTCTTGTACTAGACGAGTCGGCTGCCGACGCCACCGCTGACCTGCTAGCCCTGGATGAGGTCCAGGCGGTCGAACCCGGTGAGTCGGCCGAGGGTCGAGCATATCGGGTTCTCGGCCTCGAGCACGCCGACCTGCGCCCCGCAATATATGCCCTCGCCAGGGAAAAGAACTGGCCACTCCGGGAGTTGAGCCGTGACCTCCGAACGCTGGAGCGTGTCTTCAATGACCTTGTCGCGTCATCAGGTGATACGGACGACGAAACTGAGGTGACGGACGTCGCTCCTGATCCAAGCAATGTTGAAATTCCTCCAGAGAACGGCAACGTCAATCCGACTGAAGATGACGCCGGCTCGGAGGAGGAACTTTGAGCGAGGCGTTGCCACAGGTTTGGGCCATAGCCCGCAAGGAAATCAGAGCCTACTTCGGCTCACCCCTCGCCCTGATTTTCCTGGGCGTGTTCCTTGCGGTCAGCCTATTCATATTCTTCTGGGTTGAGAGCTTCTTCGCTCGTAATATCGCAGACCTGCGTCCGCTATTCCGGTGGATGCCAATCCTCATGATCTTCCTCGTCGCCACGCTGACCATGCGCCAGTGGAGCGAGGAGGCCCGCAGCGGGACGATGGAGGTCCTGCTGACACTCCCGGTCCACCGAGCCAATCTGGTCCTCGGAAAGTTCGTCGCAGTGATGGTACTCATTGGCGTAGCCGTGGCTCTGACACTTTCGCTCCCTATCACCGTCAGCGTCCTTGGTGACCTGGACCTGGGTCCCACATTCGGAGGGTACCTGGCGACTATACTGATGGCCTCGGTCTACGTTTCCATCGGCCTGTTCTTCTCGTCTCGCACTGACAACCAGATCGTATCGCTTATTTTCACGGTCCTGGTGGGTGGCGCGCTGTACCTGCTTGGCACCAAGGGGGTTACTGGCCTCGCCGGGGACGACATCGCCGAATTGCTCAGGTCCGTGGGCATTGGAAGTCGTTTCGAGAGCATCGAACGTGGGGTCATAGACCTGCGCGACCTGGTGTACTACGTCTCGATTACAGTCTTCTTCCTACTGCTAAACGTCGTGTCCTTGGACCTGAGGCGGCTTGGGAAAGGTCCTCAGGCAGGAACCTATCGTCGCAACGCGGCAATCGGCCTTTTGCTCTTACTGGCCAACCTGACAGTATTGAACTACTGGCTATATCCAATCCCGGGACTTCGGACCGATCTTACGGCCAACAACGAATACAGCCTTTCCAACACGACAAAGGATCTGGTAAAAAGCCTCCCGGAGCCCCTGCTTATGCGGGGCTACTTTAGCGAGAGGACCCACCCGCTGCTGGCCAGGCTGGTGCCATCCGTCAGGGACCTGATGCGGGAGTACGAAGTCGCATCCGAGGGTGGCGTTAAAGTGGAATTCGTCGACCCTCGTGAGGACGAGGATCTTGAGGAAGAGGCCAATCGAGCGTATGGGATCCGATCGAATTCTTTCGCAATTACTGAACGGCGAGAGTCGACGGTCATCAACTCCTATTTCGACATTTTGATTCGCTACGGAGACCAGTTTGTCACACTGGGATTCAGCGATCTTATTGAGGTTGAACCAAGACCCGATGGGGCCCCGGACGTCAGGCTGCGCAATCTCGAGTATGACCTGACCGGTGCAATAAAGCGGGTCGTATCCGGTTTTAGGAGCCTGGATGCGGTCTTTTCGAGCCTAAGCGAACCCATGAATCTGACAGCCTACGTCACACAGGATACGCTGCCGGAAGAACTACAGGGGATCCCTGATCTGATTAGCCTTGTAGCCCTTGAGTTCGCCAGCCGCTCGGATGGCATCCTCGAATACGAACTGGTGGACGTTGACGCAGCGGACTCGGTGGTCACGCGGCAGACGATGCTGGAGACATTTGGCCTGAGTCCTCTCTCATCATCACTCTCCCTGGAGACGTACTACCTGCACATGGTCCTTGAGTACAAGGGCGAGTCTTACCTGATAATTCCTAGTGGTCAAATGGAAGTGCCGGACCTGAGGTCAGATATCCTGGCTGCCTTGAGACAGGCAGTCCCTGGCTTCTTGAAGACCGTGGCGCTCTGGCAACCAGCTGCTGAGAACACGGTTGACGCGTTCGGCAACCCTGTTCCGCCTATATCGAGTTTCAACCGCGTCCAGGCCAGCCTTGCTCAAAGCTACATCGTTGAGGCTGCGGACCTCAAAGCCGGGCGGGTACCAGGTAACGTTGACGTGCTGGTGGTCGTGGCTCCCAGGCTTATGAGCGATATCGAAAGGTACGCGGTGGACCAATTCTTGATGCGCGGAGGCGCCGTGGTAGTGGCCTCCGGGAACTTCATTCTTTCCCCGATCCAATACCAGGCCGGCCTATCGCTCGAACCTATCGAGGATGGGCTAAACAACTTGCTCGCCAGCTACGGTGTCACCATTGGCAATTCGCTGGTCATGGACCCGCAGAATGAGCCCTTCCCAATGCAAGTGCGGCGTGACCTCGGCAGCTACAGCGCTCTAGAGATGCAGAGCGTAGACTATCCGTTGTTTGTAGACGTGCGTCGCGACGGTATGGAGTCTGGCAGCCCCATAATGGCTAACCTGCAGTCGGTCACACTCCAATGGGCCTCGCCTCTGGAAATTGACGTGATCGCAAACCAGGACAGGGCGGTCGAGCGTCTGCTGCGCACCACCGAGGACGCCTGGCTCAGGGATTCTTATGTGGTGCTTCCAGACCTCGAATCCTATCCTGAACTCGGATTTGCAGTTGAGGGTGAACCTGCCGAACAGCTGTTGGGCGTCAGCATCCGGGGTTCCTTCAGGAGCCACTTTGCCGACCGTGCACCTGACCCGATTGGGGTGGATGGTCAGCCCCTCGAGTTGCCGACTCTCATCGAAAATTCCCCGGACACTGCTCGTCTCGTGGTTTTTGGCAGTTCGGAGTTCGTCGACGATCTGGTGCTCGATCTTTCCCGAAGTCTTTCAGCAGACCGATTCTTATTCAACCTGCAACTCTTCCAGAACGCTGTTGATTGGGCTGCCGAGGATCTTGACCTGTTAGGACTCAACTCCGGTGGCATCTTCACTCGGCTATTGCAGCCTCTAGATGAGGGAGAGCAGACTTTCTGGGAGGCGGCCAACTACGGAGCCGCGCTCGCAGTGTTGATTGCGATAGGGCTGGTCTGGCACCTGAGGCGGCGTGGTGAGCGCCCCATGGAACTGGTCGGCGAAGGTGAAGACGCGTGAACCTGCAGAACCGGATCCTTCTGGTCTTCCTAGTACTGCAGTCCATCATTCTCGCTGCCGTCCTGTGGCCGGAGTCGAACCCAGGGGCGGACGAACCGTTACTCGACGGGTTCACGCGGGAGCAAGTCGTTGAATTGGCTACAGCCGACATCAACGGCCTTGGCACACGTCTTGTGCTTGGTCCTGACGGCTGCGTCCTGCCTGATATCGACAACTTTCCTTGCAACGAGGACACTTTCCTGGAACTGGTCGACGAGGTGCTTGGACTCACCAAGGAAAATTACGTGGCCAAGACGAGCGACAGCCACATCAGGCTTACCGTGTCAGAGCGATCCTTCGAACGCACCATCGAGATGGTACTGTCGGACGGTAGCATTCGAAAGGTGTTTCTGGGCTCAGTGACTCAGTTGGACAGCATTCATGCGCGGATCGATGGCGAAGACGATGTGTATCGTGTCACCGGCATTTCGACCACCGACGCCCCAGTTGGGCCAGCTTCCTGGATCGACACAGTCTATTTCGCTACCCCTGAGGACGCTCTGCTGTCCGTCACGGTAGAGAACTCCGGCGGACGTCTTGAGTTCGTCAAGGACAGCAACGGCGAATGGGGTATCGGTGAGCTGGAGGAGGGCGAAATCCTCGATACCGAGGCTGTTGACCTGCTGATCAGCAAAGTGGAATCGATGGCCATGCGTGAGCCCCTGGGGAAGTCCGAAGACCCCTCGTATCGCTTCGACCAGCTGTCGGCGCTTGTGATCGTCCGTTCTCTTGACAGGGTTGGCGCAGAGCAAATCCGCACGATTCGCGTTGGCGCAGAATTTGAGGACAAGGTCGTATTTGTCGTGAAGTCTTCTGCGTCCGAGTACTATGCCCTAGTCGCCCCTTTCGGCGTCAGGGACTTTGTTGAGCACACCCGCACGAACCTACTGGTACCGCCCCCGACCCCCACGCCGGAGCCTACCCCCGCACCGTAGGGTGTAGTCCTCCGGCCAGTTGATCTGCACGCAGATATTCCCCGTCGTAGAATAGTGGGTGATCGTCACCTATTGATCGATGAGGCACCCGTAATGGGACTCCCAGCGCAAAAAAAGGGGCACGCCATGATCATAGAGACCGAGAGACTGCAACTTCGCGAATTCTCTACGGACGACCTAGACTCAATATACGAACTGGTCTACGCCGATCCGGTCGTGAAGGACGCGTGGTCCGGACGTCAGGGGACTCCAGACGAGATCAAAAGCGCCTTTGCGGAGGCTTGGATCGCGACTAAGTCCGAATACGGGCTGAAGGCACTTGAACTCAAGGAAACCGAGTCGCTTGTCGGGCTCATGAGCTTTCAGCCACACTTGCCGGACGAGGACACTAGCTGGGTTGCCCTTGAAAGCGACCTCGGCCACGAAGTTGGAGGCGATCCCGCCTTCATCGAAGCGGAGCTCACCTACGCCTTGGGACGAAGCCACTGGGGGAACGGGTACGCAACTGAGATGGGCGTAAAGCTGATCGAGTTCGGATTCACCGCACTTGGTATCCATCGAATCATCAACAGTGTGCGGGCCAATAACGAGCGTTCAATTGGGCTAATGAGACGCCTCGGTTTTCGCATTGAGCCGAACAACGCCCCGACACCCCCGGGGATAAACGGAATCCTGGACGCTAATATCCCAAGCTTGCCCCTCAAAACCTACTCTAGCCACTCCGGATGCGCCTTCCGCAACGACGCGACGCATGCCTCATACGTAGGTATGTCGCATCCCTCGTATGGTGAGAGCATCCGTAACGGCATCTCTACTCCACTGGCCCGCGCCAATATCTTGTCGTATGCGCCGTCGACTAGCGGAAGATCGGCGACTGGGCGGTAGAGCGCCTCGACGACGCTGTCTATCTCATCGGCGAGCTGGAACAACTCCGCAATCCGCCCCGTCAGTCCAAGTTCGAAAAACGCCAGGGCACGGGCAGGGGAGAGTGGGGCGGTGAAGGCAAGTAGTGAGCACTCACCGTGTAGGCAGCCCCAAGGAAAATTGCCCTCGCCAAGGAAATGCTGCAGCTCCGTTTGGGTCACTAGCTTGCGGGTTTCGCCAGGGCTTGCGCTCTCGAACTTGGTGGCCACCAGGTTCGGCACGACAGCCTCGATACGCTGGTAGTCCTCGGTCAGTAAAACTCTTTTGGAGTGCGCGGTGTTGTAGTGGAGGAACTGGGCGTCCGGGAACGAACCGCAAACGTCCTTGAAAAATGTAATTGTCTCGTTGTCAGAGAGGGCGCTCCACGGCGGCAACGTGATTTGGAACATGCGAAAGCCTATTTGGTATGCAGCCGCGATCCTCTCGACAACCTGAGCCGTAGACATCGCGATGACGCCGACCATCGGGTGAACATCCGGCCTATCCGTCTCCTCCCAGAATACCTCGGCCACTTCCCTAAATTGGGATAGTGTAACGGCGTAGCCCTCCCCAGCCGTTCCGAAAATGTACAGGTGGTTGAAGGACTCCAGCGTTGTGCGTACCTGGGCGCGGAAGGCGTCCTCCATGAGCCGCTGGTGCTCGTCCCAGGGAAGCTCGCAGCTCACAAGGACCGCCTGCGGGTAACGCTTAGGCACGACCCAACCTCTAGTTCA
>CAUZNX010000077.1:0-6409 GCA_963580905.1 Dehalococcoidia bacterium
CTGCGAGTCCCGCTTGAACGGCCAGCTCTCGGCCAAGGGTTTCGCCCCTGGCTGTCTCCTCGCCCACAACCCTCATTGGTCCTTCCATCGGTATCCTCCGGTCTCAGTAGCAAGGTTTGTGTCTAGATGTCGCTTGTTCTCAGTAGAACAGTTATCTAGATGTATGTAAAAGGCGTATCCCGAAGTGCCTCGCCAGGTGAGACGCTCTTTTGTTCAGTGAGTTGGTCGGTTAGTCGCCCAGATACAGCGGGCTCAGAGAGCACGAGGTGTCGGGACACCCGCCTATCTCCTCATAGCAGTCCACATGTGTGTCGGTAGTGCATTCGGGACAAGCCCCCCAGGCCCTGTCAGTACCACAGGGGCCGCTACAGAACGGGCAGACAGCCGACACCAGCGAGACCTGGGTTAGTGCGGGCTCGGGATCGACGTCGATGTCTGGAATTACGGACGGTTCCGGATCCGTCGCGGGTCCGACCCTGATAAGGGGTGGGGTGATATCGGAAAGTGGCATGTCGTTTTCGATGAAGTATCCCTCTAGCCGGGTCCCCTCGATACCTGTGCGAAGTGAGATGCCGCCGTTGTCATGGGTTGCGATGATTGGCGTCTCAAGCGAGGACCAGACGGGCTCCGAATTTGCGCCGGCGTGTCTCAGCAGACCAATCGCATCCGGCGGAGCCGACGATTCGGGATGCCAGGGAACTGCGCGATCGATGTAGTACCAGGGGTGCTTGCCCTGGTTGCCACGGGTGCCCAGTAGCCATCCGGGACCGTATTTCACGAAGCGCTCCAGCCCCCTGTGGAACCGGCCCGAGAGGAACACCAACGGGTCGCCGCCGTGCATAACTCCTTCGAGCACCCAGCTTTTGTTCGAAGAGGTCAGGGGTTGCTGCTCGGGTCGCCACATGTCGGAGTGGGAGGATCGGTGTCCGTAGTCTGCGACCTGCTGGCCGTATTTACGGAACCAGGACGATGCCTGATCGTTCAGCAACTTGCGGCGCGAGAGGCTCAGCCGGCCCCTGACGTATACGTTCAACGCCGCCACGTTATCTATCAAGGCGCTAACTAGCTGCAGCAGACTGGAGGTCTCGCTCCATTCATAGCCGGGCGGCCACGCGTCTTGATCCATGACTATGTTCGGGTGGAATATGGGCGTGAGCCAGGCCAGCTTTGGTGGCGAATCCGGGAATGTGCTCGGCAGTACAACCAGTAGCTGATGGCGGCCGCGAATGCGTATGCCTGGCCTTCCGGGCGTTGCCTGCAGGGCCGGAACTCGTAGTGCAACCCCGATCACCGGGGAGCCCGCCACCTGTGTGAAGCTTATGAGCGAGGGAGACTGTTCTCGGAGTGCCTCTAGTTGATCCAGGGCGTGGCGGAGGAATCCGCCCCTCGCTAAAAGGACTCCGCCCTGGAGGTCGCTGACTTCGGATTCGAGATCGAGCAGTCTGGCTGTATCTGGCTCGATCAGGTCGATTGGGGCAGCTTCCGGGGAGTCCGGATCCTCTTCGAGCATCTGCACCAACTCGCGTAGAGAGGCCCGTTCGGAGGAAGGGCGCCACTCCAACACGGCGTCGCTGCGCGGTTGACGAACTATGACGGTGCGGGTTTTGGTTATGGGTGTGACCTAGCCGACCCCAGGAGCCCCGGAGGGCTAGTCTGGTCGTGCGTCCATGAGTTCTTGGACGAGGGCTTCGGGACTATCGTGCTCATAGATGAAGCAGCCGCTCGGCGGCATCAGGTCGCCGTCTTTCCAGCAGGTGTACCCGACCCTGTCCTCTCGCGGATCGTATATGACGCTGATGTGGTGGGGACGTGAGAAGGCCTGCAATATGGTGGCCTGGTCTGTGCTAGAGGGGTGTACCCCGTAGCCTGGATGCGAATGGTAGGGCCCCAGCCGTAGTAGGCCGGGATATTTTTCGACATGCTCCTCTTCGACCTGTTGCCAGAACTCCGGCGGGAAATCGATGCTGACCGGGGTGGCCGCGCCGACGACGCAGCTGATGGCTGCTGGAACGACGATAAAACGCGTGCCTTCGTCCTCACAGTACTGGCCCAGGAGTGCGCCTCCAACCTCGCGGGGATCAGATTCCCTGGACTGCTCCTTGATCATGTTGTAGACCGAGGAAGCCATGAACACCAGGGGCTGATCTGAGGCGATGGGGCCGTCAGCGACGATGGGTCCGAACTCGCTATTGGCGAGCGGAAGTTTGAACTGTATGGGTTTGCGCGATTCTCTGACAACCACTAGCTACGCTCCGTCCTCAGGCATTTCATTCTTACTGTCCGTCGACTCGCTTGACTCGGATGGGTCCCGATGGTCGATTTTGATTGGGCATATTCACAGGCCGAGGTCCTTGCCCGGACCTTCGAGGTCCCGGACCAACTCGGATTGCCCTTCTTGAAGTAGCTTCAGGGGCAGGCTGGGGCGTCGGTTCCGGCGCACGGGTGGGTAGCTCGATATCCTGACTCCCCACGACGAATGGCTCCGTATCGGCCGGAGGCGTGGTCTTGGCCAAAAAAGCATTCCAGAACTCGCTGGTCCGGTTGGCCGGCGGGTCCAGGTTTACCCACTCTGGATCGAATCTGATGAGCCGGCTAACGTGCAGTATCAAGCTCTCCAGAGAGACGGTTGGGCTCCACTGGCGGTCCCCTTCGAAACCGAGACAAAAGACCCCATGTGGGTAGATGTTCGGGTGAAATAGAGGAGACACTCTCTTGAAGGTGGGCGGGGCCTCCATGGGATAGACCTTCGGGAACTCCAGGAATATCTGGTGGCGTTGCCGGATGCTCCCGAACTCGTCGACGAAGCCACCGCAGTGGAAGAACAGGTTGTACGACTGGTACGGCCTGCTGCCAACGGGTTGAACATCGAGCTTGGTGCGGCCGTCCTGGCGGAGCCTCTGCTGAAGCGAGACAAGCTCCTCGTAGTCATTGGCCAGCCGCTGGTCTCGGAACGACTTCATGCCATCTGCCGACCGAATACTGTGCTGTAGTACAGCGCCAGTGTGTCGCCGTCTTCGGTACCGACATCGGCTAGCGTCTGCTGGCTGGTAAGCTCAGCACGCCTCGACTTGTTCACGATCTTGGTGGCCTTGGGATCGACGAGGTGACCTTCGGGGAGCTGGCCGACAAAGTCGAGAATCTGCTGGACTAGCTCTGAAGCCGTTATCGAGTCGTCAAGCTCGGCTGGCTTGTCCGGCGTCGTCAGTGGCTCGCCATTCACCATGTCTACGAGTTGGACCTTGAGCATGCTCACTCTGAGTGTCCTCCTAGCTTCGGACTGCTTCTGCACGACATCCATAGTCGCGACAGAGGCGAATTCCTTGATTGTATCGGACTACACTGACGGGTTTCAACCGTGCCTGTCCCGGCGACAGCCAACATAGTTGCGCAACGGACGTTGCAGACAGGGCGTCGGGTTTCCACGCTAACAGCATCATATGTGGGATATGGCGAGCCAGAATCACCTGATGTGGTGAAAATTGGGCTAGCCCGCCGTTGGGATCACGCTTTGGGCGGGACGCGGAGACGCAACTCCGTTAGATTCTCTTCCGACGCGGCGCGGTATCCGTAGCAGGCGCGGACGAACGCTGATGTGGCCAATTGCACGAGCCTCGGCGCGAATACCTGTTCCAGCTTGGACTGGAACTCTGTGGGGGTCTCATAGGGAGCGCTCTACACCCTTTGCTTCGGCCAAGGTCAGAATGTCGTAGTAGATACGCAGGGCCTCGACTATGCCCGGTTCACCGTCCGGGAGGGGGATGGTCCGATCAGGACCCCTGCGCAGCCTGCTTGGAAGCAACCCAAGGAGCAGTTTCAAGGCATCTAGTGCCGGGTCCGTGCCCTCGCTCACCGATTCCCGCTCGCCTCCGTCAACCGGCCACCGCTCTGTGGTTGCCCTTCGCACAGCCGTCACAGCCCGGTAAATCACGTATCCAATGATGGCGGCCACAATCAGCCAGGCCAGCACTCCGATATAGATGTGTGTATCGCCCTGCTCTTGCGCCCCGGGAACGCCCTCCACTACACCCGGAACGCCTCCTCCTCCATCGAATGGCTGGCCCCCGGCCGGTGTGTCCCACAGGCCAAATAACCATCCCCAGAATTGCGCGGCAATGTACGCCAGTAGTAGCAGCACCGGGCGGACGAGCCGCTCCACCGCAAAAACTATGGGGATCGCGAGGATTCTGAATAGAACAGGGAATGCAGCCGCAACAAAGATGCCCAGCACCAATCCCCCGATCACCACAACACCGATCACCGGGGCGATAATCCCGTACCACACACCGGGGTTCAAGGCCTTTGTTGTGCTCGGTAGCAGGTGTGCGGCGCCCAGCCCCGCGAGTGCAGCGGTTGTGAACACGAGCATCATCGGGAATGCATCCAGGTTGGTTGAAAACAGTACCTCGAAGATTCCCGCTATCGCGAGGAAGACGAGCCCGGTTTTGAAGGAGGTGACGAGGGTGTCCGGCCAGTTCCTTGTGGTCTCCGCGCAGGGCGATCTGTACGCAGGGGGCTGGTTTAAAGGGGTTCTTGCGGGCTTGCAGATTACCGGAGACCCATCTGGGTTCCTGCTGCGCTATTCACTAGAAGGCGACCTCGTGAGGTAAAATGCCTGGCCCTTTCGGGCATGCCTAGCCCCGCCCAACCCAGCGTGCGCAGCACTAGAGCAGCGGAAGGTACCTGCGAATTTCGTAGTCTGTGACCTGAGACCGGTATCGGTCCCACTCGATCTTCTTGTTCTGGATGAAGCTGCGGAACACGTGGTCGCCGAGGGTCTTGCGGACCAGGTCACTTTCCTCTGTGAGCGATATGGCTTCCGACAGGCTGGTCGGCAGGGTCTGGACCCCCAGATCTCGCCGCTCCTCTTCGGTGCTCCTGTAAAGGTTGGCTGAGGCCGGGTCCGGCAGCTCGTATCCCTTCTCGATACCCTCCAGGCCTGCCGCGAGCATCACGCTGAATGCTAGGTAAGGGTTGCAAGCCGGGTCCGGTGCCCTGTACTCGATCCGCCGCGACTCTTCCCTGCCAGGCATGTATGACGGGACCCTCACCAGATCTGAGCGGTTCACCATCGCCCAGGATACGTGTAGGGGCGCCTCGTATCCGAGGGGCTCGTCCGGGCTCTGGACCAGCCGCTTGTACGAGTTGACCCATTGATTCGTGACGGATGTAATCTCGCGTGAGTGGTGCAGTAACCCCGCAATGAAGGATCGAGCCACACCTGAGAGCCTGTCGGGGTCATTGGCATCGTGGAATGCGTTGCGATTGCCCTGGAACAGGGACTGGTGGGTGTGCATACCGCTGCCGTTAACGCCGTAGATCGGCTTTGGCATGAAAGAGGCGTAGTATCCGTGCCTCATGGCGATCTCTTTGACGACCACGCGGTATGTCATCACCGTGTCCGCCATGGTCAGGGCGTCTGTATGGCGCAGGTCTATCTCGTGCTGGCTGGGGGCGACCTCATGGTGGCTGGACTCGACCGGAATGCCAAGCTCCTCTAGGGTCAGGACGGTCTCGCGCCTCAGGTCGGTCGCCAGGTCCTGTGGGTCCTGGTCGAAGTAGCCGCTCTCATCAAGAGGGGTCGTGCTTTCGGAGTCCTTGAAGTAGAAGAACTCGATCTCCGGCGCGACATAGTAGGTAAAACCCATCTCTGCCGCCCGCTCAAGGTTCCTGCGGAGCACGGCGCGTGGGTCGCCTGCGAAGGGGCGGCCGTCGGGTGTAATGATGTCGCAGAACATGCGCGCAACCGCGTTTGTGCGCGGTCGCCATGGCAGGATGCTGAAGGTGGATGGATCTGGGAGAGCATACATATCGCTCTCTTCGGAGCGCGCGAAGCCCTCGATTGAGGAGCCATCGAAGCCCATGCCCCGTGTCATGGCAGACTCCAGCTCCTCCATCGTCACCGCTACACCCTTCAGACCCCCAAGGATGTCGGTGAACCAGAGCCGGACGAACTTAACGTCGTTCTCCCGAGCCGTCCTGAGGACGTACTCGACTGCTTCGTGGTCTCGCTCCATCATATTATGGTTCACCTGCTGTACGGATCATACGTGGTGTGGCCTGCGGATCAGGAATGTGAGATGGGGGCAACGACCAGTCTTGGTGAGCAAGAGACAACCCCACACCCCCGAATAGGGGATGTGGGGCATTGAGTATCGTGTTGACTACTACTCGGCGGGACTACTGTTTCCGGCTTTTCCTCAACTTGCCTGGCAATATGACCCAGAGACCGAATAGCCCAACGAATGCAACGCCACCGAGTATTGCTTCCATGCTTCGAGAGCCTCCTGGATATTGGGCCGATCCCAATAGTCGCTTGTTATTTACATCACATTTTGGACCGCCGATGTTTCGCCGGTGTTGCCGGAATGTTAAATCTTTGTTACAGAAGCCCAGCTACCTTAGTCACCCG
>CAUZNX010000078.1:0-6371 GCA_963580905.1 Dehalococcoidia bacterium
GCGTTCGTCATTGGTGCTCCTCTCGACGTGTCGTTATAGATTCATACAAGTGCCATGTTTGGCAGTTGCCCTGGGACAGTCCACATTTGGTTCGCCGCGTTCCCAAGAATGAAAAAAAGAACAAAAAATATCTGAAGGACACCCTCAGGCTCTCTGCTATGGGGCTGCGCCCCTCTGCACACCTGCCGGACCTCTGTCTGGCCCGGCGTAGATTGTCCCGCGTATTTCCCAAATGTAACGCTAGGCTGCTAGTTATCTTCTTTCAGCCATATCAACATTTAGTACCTGAAACCGTCGGCCGAATTAGAACTTCCCTAGTTCCCTATTCATCGGCCCCCTCGGATTCGTCGGGCTCCTCTGGCTTGTCTTCGGTCTCTGCTGTGTGTAATGGATCGCACTTGCGTGCTGTGACTATGAATCCGGTGTGGCCGACCATGCGCTGTGCCGGACGGACGCTACGCCCGCCGACGGACCACGGACGCGCCAGGATCTCCACCGTCTCTATGACGTCGAACGTGCCCGCAGTCTTCAGGGCCATCACTAGGTCGTGTACCTGAAGGATCGTTGGCAAGAAGCTCAGGAGGACGCCCCCCGGGACTAAGGCATTGTGGGTGGTCGATATGACATGCCAGGGCTCCGGCAGATCGAGCACCACGCGGTCGACATTCGTTTCCTCAATGCTCTCCCCAATGTCACCCTGCTTAATCTCAAGCTGCGGGTGTTCGGGCATGGCGGCAGCGACGTTGGTTTTCGTCCGTTCAATCATGTCAAGGCGCAAGTCGTAGGAGAAAACTTTGCCCTCGGATCCCACTGCTCGCAGGAGCGCAATCGTGACGGCCCCGGAGCCGGAGCCTGCCTCTACTACCCTTGCTCCGGGAAATATGTCGCCCAGAGTGATGATCGCGCCCAGGTCCTTTGGGTAGACGACCGTGGCGATTCGCGGCATCAGCCTCGTAAAGTCCGCCATCGTCGGCTTGAACGCCAGTATCGCGTGTGCACGGTTGGTCTGCACGCGTGTTCCCTCCGGCTGACCAATCAGGTCGCCGTGGTCGAAGTTGCCGAGATGGGTGTGAAAGCTCTTCCCATTCTCCAGCTTGAACATGTAGCGTCGACCCTTTCTGTCGAATACGAGGGCATGGTCGCCTTCTTGGAATATGTGTCTGGAGGGGGTTTCCTGGCTCATTGTGCCAGAGCCTCTTGCGGGCCGTTTTGGGTCTGGACTAATAACATGTGCGGTCGATCTCCGTGAGTATTGATGCTACGCTCAGGTCCGATTCGGTCTCCCCTTGGCCGGTGGCTCCGGGCTGCCTCACACTAGTATACCGTTGAGCGAACTGTACGACGCCCTTCTTGTCGATGATCACGATGGACCTGAAGGGGGCGCCGTTCTCTTCGTTGAACAGTCCATAACTCCTGGTCATGGCACCGTGAGGGTGGAAGTCACTCAGGAGCCTGATTGGATAGGAGTCGGATGGCCCCAGCGACAGGTTGTAGGCCGCCAACGTCGCTCGTGAGTCACAGCTTACACCCAGTACCTGGGTGTCCTTCTTCGCGAACTCCAAGTTGTAATCTCGAAATTCGGAGATTTGGCTCGTTCAGTTGTCTGTGAAAGCGAAAACGAAGAACGAGAGGACGACGTTTTGAATGTCCCTGTACCGGTCGAGCGAAACCAGTCGCCGGTTGTGGTCGGTGAGAGTGAAGTTGGGGGCGGGTTGGCCTACTTCTATCATCTTGTCGGCTCCTAGGATTGCGTCCGGCTCACCCTCACCTCAGTCTTCTCCCTCGAGGGAGAGGAGCCCCGGTCCCTTCTTCCCATAGGGGCGAAGGCCAGGATGAGTGGGAGTCTCTACTCCAAACTACTCGGCGGACGGACGCCAGCGGAGGTCGGGTTTGCGCGCCGCGCGGGCCTCATCTAGACGGGTGTTTGGCGTATCATGGGGCGCGTCATGCAGCAACTCAGGATTTTCTTGCGCTTCACGGGCAATGGTCTTCATCACTCCGATGAAGTGGTCCAGCGTCTCCCTCGATTCGGTCTCGGTCGGCTCGATCAACAGCGCCTCTTCCACGGTTAGCGGGAAGTACATCGTGGGGGGGTGGATGCCGTAGTCGATCAGGCGCTTGGCGACATCCAGGGCGTCGACGCCGTGATCGCGCTTCATACTCTTCGCGGACAGTACGACCTCGTGCATACAGGTCCGGTCGTAGGGCAGATCGTAGTCGTCTTTCAACTGGCTCTGGATGTAATTGGCGTTGATCACCGCGTCTTCACTGATCGCCGTAACGCCTTCTTTACCCAGGGACCGAATATACGAATAGGCGCGGACCAGGGCACCGAAGTTGCCGTGGAATGCCCCCATTTTGCCAATGGACTTGGGCGGCTTCGCGAGCGTGTAACGCTCAACTCCGTTACTGTCTGATACGCGCTCTACAACCGGTTCGGGCAGGTACGGAAGCAATCTCGGCCCCACCATCACCGCGCCAGCGCCAGGGCCGCCACCGCCGTGGGGCTGTGTGAAGGTCTTGTGGAGGTTAGAGTGGACGACATCGAATCCCAGGTCGCCGGGTCTGACCCGGCCGAGCAGTGCGTTCAGGTTCGCGCCATCGCCGTAGACGATACCGCCGGCTTCCCGGACGATGCGGATCACTTCGAGGATATTGGTGTCGAACACGCCCAGCGTGCTCGGCAGGGTGAGCATGAAGCCGGCGAGATTCTCGCCCACTGCTGCTCTCAGGGCTTCCATGTCGGTGTTGCCGCTGGAGTTGGAGGGCAGCGTGACCACGTCGAAACCTGCCATCGATGCCGAGGCGGGGTTCGTGCCATGGGCACTATCTGGGATTAGGACCTGGGTGCGATTGGCGTCACCTCGATCGAGGTGATACGCCCTGGCCATCAGCATTCCGGCCAGCTCGCCTTCGGCACCAGCCATGGGGGCCAGGCTCGTGCCAGTAAGACCCGTGATCTCGGCCATGTAGGTCTGGAGCCTGTGGACCAGCTTCAGTGCCCCCTGAACCGTCTCCTCGGGCTGGTTCGGATGGATCTCTGACATACCCGGTAGGCCAGCCATCTCGTCGTTTACCTTAGGGTTGTACTTCATCGTACAGCTCCCCAGCGGGTAGAAATTGTGGTCGATGGAGAAGTTGAACTGGCTCATCTGCGAGAAGTAGCGGACGATTTCCGCCTCGCTGACCTCGGGCATGTCCAGGTCGTTTCGGAGCATTCCAGAGGGTGGCGGCGCCTGGACTGGGACGTCCAATGGTGTGAAGCTGGAGCCGACACGGCCAGGAACGCTGCGGTCCATTAAAAGTTCACGACGGTGGTCGTTCGTGATTGTCATTTCGCGCCCCCGATCTCCGATAGCGCCCCCGCCAGCTTCTCGATCTCCTCGCGGGTGTTTACCTCGGTGCAGCAGATCAGCATCCCGTTAAGTACCTGGTCGCTAACGTCGAGGCCGCCGATGATCTTGTGTTCAAGTAGCCGCCGGTTGATCTCGGCAGGGTCAATCGGGCATTGCACCACGAACTCGCGGAAGAACGTGTCTTGAAGTGGCAGCGAGTAGCCCGGAATTTGTTCGATCAGTGAGGCGGCGTAGTGGGCCTTGTGGTAGCACAACTCAGCTACGTGCCGCAGTCCGCGTCGGCCCTGAGCCGCCATATATACGGTGGACATGAGCGCAATGAGCCCGACGGAGGTGCAGATATTGGACGTCGCCCGCTCGCGCCTGATGTGCTGCTCACGGGTTTGTAGCGTGAGGACGTAGCCCTCTCGTCCCTGCGTGTCTACGGTCTTGCCGACGATGCGTCCGGGCATCTGACGGATGTACTTCTGCTTGCAGGCGAACAGGCCGACGTAGGGTCCACCATAGGTCGGCGGGATGCCCAGTGTCTGGCCCTCGCCGACGACGATGTCTGCATCGTATTCCGCGGGAGGCTTGAACATGCCCAGCGACATCGGGTCGGCGGAGACCACGAAAAGGGCCCCGGTCGCGTGGGCTTGCGTCGAGAGCGCCTCCATATCTTCCATTTGTCCGAGGAATCCTGGCTGCTGAACAATCAGGCAGGCAGTATCATCTGACAGGTCGATGTTGTCCGACGAGACGCTGTAGATGTCGAGGCCGGGGGCCTGGGTGTAGGTCTCGATGACGCGCAGGAGGGCCGGAGATACCGTATCCAGTACGGCGATTTGACTACGTTTGGTGGTCCGTGCCGCCATCAGCGCGGCCTCGGCTAGCGAGGTTGATCCGTCGTACATGCCCGCGTTTGCCACATCCATACCGGTTAGCTGACAGACCAACGACTGGAACTCGTAGTGGGCCTGAAGCGTTCCCTGGGCCACCTCTGGCTGGTAGGGCGTGTACGCCGTCATGAACTCGCTGCGACCGGCAAGCTGTCGGACGATCGCGGGCACGTAATGGCGATACGACCCTGCTCCAAGGAAACAGGCGTAGTCGCCCGGTGTGGTGTTCTCCGCGGCCATCGCCTCAACGTCGTGTCTTAGCTCGAACTCGGACAGCGGAGAGGGAAGGTCGAGGACAGGATTGCGGAGGTGAGCCGGGATGTCCTCAAACAGCTCAACTACGGAGTCGACTCCTATGGAGTCGAGCATGGCCCGACGGTCTGCGTCGGTGTTGGGGCTATACGGTGACGTGAACTTGGTTGATTCCATGTGGAGGGATTAGCCCTCCGCAGCCAGGAGCGCTTCGTATTCGGCAGCGCTCAGCAGATTGTCAATCTCACCCGCGTCGCTCAGCTCGATCTTTACGAGCCAGCCAGAGTCGTACGGGCTGTCGTTCACTGTTTCCGGAGCATCGGTGACTGCCTGGTTGCTCTCAACCACGCGACCGCCGATCGGTGTGTACAGATCGGAGACTGCTTTGACCGACTCTATCTCGCCGAGTTTGTCGAACTGCTTGATCTTTGTGCCAGGCTCGGGCAACTCGACGAAGACGATATCGCCCAGGCTCTCAGCAGCGAACTCGGTGATGCCCACCACTGCCGTGCCGTCGGGTTCGACTCGCACCCAGTCGTGTTCTTTGTAGTACTTGAGGTTATCGGGAACGTTCATTCGTTCTTTCTCCGTGAGTAGAACGGGAGTGGCACTATCTCGGCTTCGATCAAGCGCCCTCGCACGTCGATTTGTAGCCGTGTGCCCCCGTCTGAAAGGCCGGTTGGAACATAGCCCATGCCTATGTTCATGTCAAGGGTCGGGGAGACACTTCCGCTGGTCACTTCGCCTATCTGGTCGGGGCCGTTCATGATGTGGTGCCCCTGCCGCGCAATGCCCCTGCCTCGCATGACAAAGCCCACGAGGGAGCGTCCGGGGCCCGCGTTCCGGATCTGTTGCAGGGCATCGCCAGCGACGTAGCCATCACGGTCCGGGTCGACGAACCGGCCAAGGCCGGCTTCGTAGGGGTTGGTGGTGGCGTCGATGTCGTTGCCGTGGAGGGGCAGTCCTGCTTCGAGCCGGAGTACGTCGCGTGCGCCAAGGCCGCATGGCGTCGCGCCTCGCTCGGTCAGGGCATCCCACAGGGCAACCGCAGAACCCGACGGCAGCATGACTTCGAAGCCGTCTTCGCCGGTGTATCCGGTGCGGGCGAGGAGCGCATCCGTCCCCAGCAGGGGAGCTTCTACTATGCGGAATGGCCTCACCTTCGAGAGGTCATTCGTTGTTATTGAGTCGAGCATCTCTATGGCGCGGGGACCCTGCACGGCTATCATCGAGAGGTTGTTGGTGATGATGTTCATGGTTACACCACTGTCCGGCATCCACTTTTTTAGCCAGTCGATGACCTCGTCGGCGTTGCCTGCGTTGGGTACCAGCAGGTAGCGCTCCTCGTCTAATCTGTAGACGATGGCATCGTCGATGATTCCACCCTGAGGATTGCAGATCACTCCGTAGCGTGCGCGGCCGATCCTGAGCTTCGGCACGTCTGAGCTGAGGATCCTGTTCAGAAATTCTGCGGCTCCTGGCCCTGTGAATTCGATGCGCCCCATGTGCGACACGTCGAACATGCCTGCATTGCTCCGGACTGCCTTGGCCTCCACGAGGATGCTCTCGTATTGGATGGGCATATCCCACCCGCCGAAGGGCGCCATCTTGGCTCCCAGTTCCAGGTGCTTTTCATGTAAAGGTGTTTGTCGCAGGTCGGATTCTTTCATTTCGTTTATAGCCTAGTTTGGCGTGAGATTTTCGAGTATCGCGTAACCCAGCATAGCTCTATGCTATCCCGGCCGCCTCAGCAAACGTGCGTATTGCGGAGATGTGCTGTTCGACGCTAGAGTACCCCGCGCCCATGGTGTTGATGGATATGTGGGTGACGCCAAGACCGGTCCATTCTCTGACCTCTTTGGCCCAATCGTCCGGGCCGCCTCGA
>CAUZNX010000079.1:0-6347 GCA_963580905.1 Dehalococcoidia bacterium
GGCAACAACGGCCCCCAAGTCCCCGTGGTCTGCTTCGGCACCTATCCGCTGGGCGACGGCTTCGGGGCAATCCCCGAGAGCCTGGCCATCGACACAGTACACGCCGCCCTCGATTCTGGGCTGACCTTCATCGACACCGCAGAGGGGTACGCAAGCGCCGAGGTACGTCTGGGAAAGGCTCTGAAGGGACGGCGACACGAGGCATTCCTGGCCACCAAACTTTCGCGACCTGACCACTCACCAGACCAGATCGACGACGCCCTAAACGCCAGCCTGAAGGCACTCCAGACGGACTACGTCGACCTGTACCAGATCCACTCGCCGCAGCCCGCCTTTCCCGTCGAACGCACACTGGACAGGCTGCGTCACCACATGGAGACCGGCAAGATCAGGCACATCGGCATATCCAATTTCACAGCCGCGCAGACCTCCGAGGCGGCGCAATTCGCCACCATCCACAGTTCACAGCCCAGATACAACATGCTCTTTCGCGGGGCGGAGGAGACCGTACTCCCCGCCTGTCTAAGCTCCGGCATCGGCGTCATCGCCCACTCCGTCCTGGCCAAGGGTCTGCTGGCGGGGAAGTACCGGCCCGGACACACATTCGACGCCGACGATCAGCGCCACGACTGGGAGCACTACTCAGGTCCAGGCTTCGAGGCCACGTACGCGGTCTCGAAAAAGCTCGGCGAGTGGGCGCAGGACCACGGTCGCGACCTGGTGCAACTAGCCCTGGCCTGGCCCACGGCACAGCTCGCAGTGACATCCAGCATTGTTGGCATCAGGACCCCTGAGCAGGCACAACACGTCGCACGTGCCGCCGACTGGGAGATCTCAGAGACGGAGCTAAAGGAAATAGACGAGATCCAAGGCGACCTGCGGCTGAAGTACTATTTCGGTCCCGAGGCCCAGTACTACGGGCATCGGGATCCGGGGGACCCCGAATACCAGGGCGGTGAAGCTTGAGAGACAAAGTGGACGAGATACTGCGCGGCTCCTTCGACCTCCACGTCCATACCCTGCCCAGTCCCAACGACGATCTCAGGATGGACGCCCTGGACACAGGCCGCCACGCCCACGAAGCGGAGATGGCGGGATTCGTCCTCAAGTCGCACTATTACCCGACTACACCCGTAGCGCAGCTTGTAAGCCGGGTCTACCCTGGCCTTCGAGTGGCAGGGTCCATAGTGTTGAACAATGAGGTCGGAGGACTGAACCCGGCGGCCGTGCAGGCAGCGGCTGACATAGGCGCCAAAGTCGTGTGGATGCCAACCAGGAGCGCTGCCACTTCGGAAACGCCGGGGCTGCGGCTCACCAGTGACGACGGCACGCTGCTACCGGAGGTGATAGCCGTGCTCGAAATTGTTCGCGACGCCGACATGGTGATCGCCTCCGGCCACGCCTCGTCAGGCGATACGCTAGCGCTGCTCACTGCTGCCAAGAACATCGGCGTGGCCCGAACAATTGTGACCCACCCGGTAGGCACCGCAGACTCCGAGCAGATTCGGGAAATGGCAGCTCTTGGCGCGTACATCGAGCACACCTTCCTGTCGTGCATGCCGTCACGCCAAAGGACGACCCCATCACAGATGGTGGCCTCAATACATGAAATCGGAGTCGAGCGGTGTATCGTAACCACCAACTTCGGCCAGTGGATGAACCCCTCGCCGGCGGAGGGGATGAGGATGGCGATAGCCGAACTGATGAACGCTGGCATGTCTGACGACGAAGTGACCGCACTGGTTAAGAACAATCCGCTCGGGCTGATAGACCCGTAGGTAGTGGAACTGATGCAACGGGGGTAGATGATGGATTTGGGAGTGATGGTCGAGGGTCAAGAGGACGTGTCGTGGGACCTGTGGCGCAGGTTCGTCACTACGGTCGAGGACCTGGGATTCGAGTCGCTATGGCGCTCGGACCACCTGTTCTCCCTGTCAGGCGCCCGGACACGGGACGCTCTGGACGCCTACGTCGCATTCGCGCTCGCGGCTGAGCTCACGAAACGCGTGAAGTTTGGGCCGCTAGTGTCGCCGATGACCTTCCGGCACCCGTCGATCCTGGGTCGAATGGCAGCTCAGATTGACGAGCTCTCCAACGGCCGGTTCGTGGCAGGGGTCGGGGCCGGATGGAATGTGCCCGAGCATACCGCATTCGGTATCCCATTCCCGCCTCTCGGCGAACGGATGGACCGGCTCGAAGAGTCCATCCGGGTGATGAAAGCGCTGTGGTCAGACGGCCCCGCCAACTTTGATGGTCGCTACTACCAGCTTCAAGACGCCGAATGCTATCCGAAGCCCGTGCAACGACCGCTGCCAATCATGGTCGGCGGCATGGGCGAACGCCGCACGCTGAAAATCGTGGCCGAGCTGGCCGACGAGTGGAACTCGCTCGGCGTCACCATCGACAACTACAAGCGCAAGTCCGAGGTCCTGGACGGCTACTGCGCTGCCTTTGGCCGGAACCCCTCTGAGATCAAACATTCGCAGATGTCGGGCTTCATCGTCGGCAAAGACGACCAGGGCATTCGTCGCCACCTGGTGAACATCGGCAAGAAGCTAAAGAGCGACGCGATCGTTGGCAGCATGACTGCTGACCCGAGCAACGTGCTGGCCGAGGCAAAAAGCCGTGGCTGGCTCGTTGGGACGCCTTCTCAGGTGGTCGAGGAGCTTGGAAAGCGCGAGGAGGCCGGGATCTCGCGCATAATGCTGCAACACCACGCCAACGATGACTTCGAGGTGCTGGAGTTGTTGGCGAACGAGGTCCTGCCCCAGGTGCAACGCTAGCCAGCGAGGCCGGGTGGCAGGTCCAGTGTCTGAGTCTGGCCGCTCTTGACGGAGGCGATGATGGCCTCGACGACGGCTGTGGCAACGATGCCGCTGGCGGCGGGTGCGTAGGACTCGCCACCGTTCTTGATTGCGTCGAGCAGGAACGGGAAACGGTCGGCGGGTGGCGGCGATAGCGTCTCGACCGAGGTCTTGTCCCCCGGTACGCCGAATGCGACTGTCTTGGCGTGCTCGTATAGGACCGCTGACTCACCACTGCCGTAGAATTCGAATAGCCACTTCGACGCGAACCCGTTGAAGTCAGCGTCGCTCATCAGGAACGTCGATACCGAGCCGTCGGCGTACTTGAAAGTTGCAGCCACCGTGTCCAGGATGTCGCTGCCTGCAAGTTCGGCTGGATGGCTCTTCTGCCCTCCAGTAGCGGACACCTCAACCGGCGCAGCCCCGTGGAACCAGCAGAGCAGATCAGCGGTGTGGATCCCCACGTCCCAGAGCGGCCCTCCACCTGCAACCGGATCCCAGCGCCACGCGGTCAGGTCGCCTCGCTCCTGCATGCACTGGGCGTGGCTGGCGATGGGCGGTCCGAGGCGTTTTTTGGCTTCGCGGACTGCGCCGGAGAAGCGGAAGCTGAAGTTCAGCATGAGCTGCTTGCCAGAAGAGCGCTGCGCCTCCGCAATCTGAATGCACTCGGCTGTCGTCATCGCCATCGGCTTTTCGAGGTAAACATGTTTGCGGGCGGCGAAGGCGTCCAGCGCGAGCTTGGCGTGGGTATCGTGAGGCGTTGCAATGGAAACAATGTCGATTGCCGGGTCCGCGAATATCTCATCGAGGCCCGCCGTGCGAGAGCCGAATTCGGTGGCAAAGGACGCGGCGCGCTCCGGATCGGTGTCGTAGAAAGCGCGAACGCCTACCCCATCAATCTCGGCCGCGCCCACCGCGTGGCTCCGACCCGCCCCTCCACACCCGATCAAGGCCCATCCTAGCTCCATATATTCGTCGATCATGCGATCCCTCACTGTCCTGGTAGGATTCCGCCGATTCCCTGTTGTGGCGGAGTCCCCGCCCCTCTCCCTCAAGAATAAGAGAGTATTTATGGGGGGTACCCCCATGCCCCCACCAGAGGGGCTTCACCCCTCTGGACTCCCCCCGACTGGGACAGGCTTCTGTCTTTTACCCGCCGAGGGTAATGACGACCTAAGGGCTACCGGCGGCCAAGGACATTACCCGGCGAGGGTGACGATTACCATTGGGCTGCCGGTGACCCATGCTTCTAGGTCGTCCATCCCTTGTTCCTGTCGGAAGGGCGAGATGTCTCGGAGTCGGGAAAGGATGGCGCGTCGCTCGGATTCTTCGGTGACTGGAGTGGCTGTGGCGGGTAGATCCGCTTTGAGATCGTCTTTTAGGTGGTATGTGAATTCTGGGTGCTCCACCAGGTTGGCGTACCAGCCACGACGGCCTGGTGAGCCGGTGACTATCAGGCGATCGTCGAAGTAGTGGGACCATATTTCCATTCGACGAGGCTCCCCACTTTTTCGACCTGTGGTGGTGATGTCGATGGTCATGTCAATTTTTAGGGCGTTTCGTGTGGTTTCGTCCATGTTTGCTCCTTGGTGTCGGGAGTCTCCGCCCCTCCCCGAAAAATTATGGATATATTCTGGGGGATACCCCCAGGCCCCCACCAGAAGGGTGAGGCCCCTCTGGACTCCCCCGACGGGGATGGGCATCGACGGGCTTGCTGCGAACGGTGTTTAGCTGGGCAACCCGTTCACCCTGAGCTTGTCGAAGGGCCATTTTGGTGGGTGCTCTAGAGCCTTTCTGGGGTGACTATGGCTTGGGGGGTGCCGCCGTTGGCTACTTTGATTGCGTTTTGTACTGCGAATCCACGGCTTCTTTTCCAGGACTCCTGGGCTACTGAGGCTACGTGTGGTGTTATCGATACGTTGTCCATGTCTATGAGGGGGTTGTCTTCGGGGGTTGGCTCCACCTCGAGGACGTCGAGTCCGGCTGCCATTATCTCTTTGGCGTTCAGTGCCTTGATCAACGCCGCCTCGTCCACGACGGGACCACGGCAGGTGTTTATCAATATGGCGGACTTCTTCATCAGTCCGAATTCCCGATCGCTCATCATCCCGCGGGTAGCTGCCATTAAGGGAACGTGGAGGGTGACCACGTCTGACCGTGTCAGCAACTCGTCGCGGGTGACGCGCTGAACACCAAGCTCTGCCACTAGCTCCGGAGGGTAGTCAACGACGTCCTCGTATAGCAGCGTGCAATCCCACCCGGCCAGGCGACGCGCAACCTTCTGGCCGATGTTTCCGAGTCCAATGATGCCCACAGTGCTCCCGCTCAGCTCATGAACGTAGGGCCACCAGTCAGGTACCAGCTTGCTGGACCATTTTCGCTCTTTCACGGACTCGAACTGGATGTCGAGCTTGCGTAGGACCGTCATCATCAGGGTGATGGCGTGCTCTGATACGGCGATGGCGTTAGCTCCGCCGTTGTTCGCCACTGTGATGCCAATGTCTTCGAGGGCCGCGAGATCCATCTTGTCTGTTCCCGCGCTGGAGACCTGGATCACTTTTAGGTTGGGGCATCTGGAGGCCACCTCGACCTGGGTGTCCCCAATGATGACGACGGCTTCCTGGAGTTGAGCGATTTGCTCTTCCACCGGGAGGGTGCTGTCGACCCACTGGAGATCGACGCCGTCCGGCGCGAACTCCACGTAACCTTCGAACTGGACCTTATCGGCCACGTACACTGCGATCTTGTTGCTCAAATGTGGGCCTCCGGTTGGGGCATTTTACGGCTGAGGCCGGCAGAAAGCGCAGGGGATATACTCCCTGTGCGCCGTCAGGATTATACGAGTGCTCCATACGGGTCGCAAGGCCGTTATGCGGGTGTGGTCCGGGGAGGCTATCGATCCCAGGGTAGGAGGAGCCAGACGAGGGTTCCGTGGTTGGGGATTTTTCCGTCGCGGTGGCATGCGCCGAGGTAGGTTACGTTGGTGGGGCATCGGGCAGGGTTTGGGTGTGGTCGAGAGGCACCCCTGAGCCCCAGATTCTTCGCTTTGCTCAGAATGGCATGGGTGGTGTGGCGCGTTGCGAGTGGCCCTTCGACGAGCTCAGGGTAAGCGGTGAGTCGGAGGTTCGGGTGCGGACGATGGGTAGCTAGGCAAGCCCTTTTCACCCGCTTTAGTTTGGAAGAAGAAAGAAAAAATAGAGTTATTGTGAGGGACAGCCTCACACTCCCGGCAAAGGGGCTATGCCCCTCTGCACTCACCTTTGCAGCGGCGGATTAGACTCCGCCTCCTAGTTTGCGGTCTAGGTTGAAGGCGGCGCTTATTAGGGATAGGTGGGTGAATGCCTGGGGGAAGTTGCCCAGGGCTTCTCCGCTTGGGCCGATCTCTTCGGCGTAGAGGCCGAGGTGGTTGGAGTAGCCTAGCATTCGTTCGAATATGAAGCGTGCCTCGTCTAGCCTGCCGGCCCTGGTCAGGGCCTCGACGAGCCAGAACGTGCACATGCTGAAGCTGCCTTCTTCCTGGCCCCCCAAGCCGTCTTCGGCGGC
>CAUZNX010000080.1:0-6329 GCA_963580905.1 Dehalococcoidia bacterium
CTTCCGATGGCTTTTCGCAAGCTCCGTCTCATCGTTCATGGCCATGAACATGCAGATGATCGCCAGGGTTTGGCTGGTTCTACGCCTCGCCAATGATTCCCCCTTTGCCGTGGCCTATATTACCGCCGCCTTCGCCATTCCGATGCTTCTCGTCTCGGCTGTTAGCGGGGCGTTGGCAGACCGCATACCTCGTCGTCGGATGATGATCCTGGCGCAGACTGGGAATGCGGTTGTGGCCCTGGTAATAGGCATTCTCGACGCCACCAACCTGATCGCCATCCAGCACCTCATCGGGTCGGGGATCCTCTCTGGCGCCATGATGGCTTTCAACATGCCCAGCAGGCAAGCGATCATCTCGGAGATAGTGCCCGAAGACAAGCTGATGAACGGCATCGCCCTACAGAGCTCTGGTATGAACATGACCAGAATAGCGGGTCCAGCGGCGGCGGGCTTCCTGATCATACTGATCGACACGGCCGGGGTATTTTTTATTGTCTCAGCCCTTTACTTCGCCTCAGTACTAACGGTGGCGGTAATTGATGCTGGCAAGACAGCCAAGTCCCGATCAGAGAAGAGCGTCGTTGGTGACATTGGCGCCGGTTTCAAGTACGCCGCACGCGAGCCGATCCTACTCGGTCTTATCATCCTTGCCTTCATCCCGGTTCTTTTCGGGATGTCCTACTATGTACTGCTTCCCTCCTGGGCCCGAGAGGCCCTCAACGTGGGTTCGGAGGAACTCGGCGTTCTCATGATGACCATGGGTATTGGTGCGCTGGCAGGCAGCCTGCTGGTCGCCAGTCTGAAGGGCTCGTCCAATCGCGGTATCCTGTTGTTGGGAAGCTGCATTTCCTGGGGGATTGCCCTTGCTGTATTCGCTCAGAGCACTTCCTACATCGTGGCTCTGCCGTTGCTCCTGTTCGTTGGCCTAGCAAGCTCCGTTTTTATGTCCCTCAACATGACCCTTCTTCAGGTCCATGCATCTCCGGAGATGCGAGGACGGATCATGAGTATTGGGATGATGACGTTCGGCGTCATGCCCCTGAGCGCGTTGCCTTTCGGCATCCTAGCCGAGCAGGTTGGAACGCCCCACGCACTCATGACAAGCGGCCTGCTGCTCCTTGCCTTCACAGTCCTATTTGCAATCGCATACCCCCAATTCAGGAAAGTCACCTAAGTGTTGGTGCTGTGCACTCTGAGTGGTGCTGCTCACGCTAAGTTCGGCGGGTCTTGGCCATTCCCTAGCGGGTGTGCAGAGGGGCGCACCCCCTATGCCGGGAGTCTGAGGGTGTCCCTCAGAAATAGTTATATTGTTTCTCTTGTTCCAAATGGTGATGGCGGATCGTCGATAAATCGTCGATGGTCTCCCATCTCTATGATCATGATTGCGGCGACACTAATGTTGCATCCCCGGCAAGGAAGAGGACGACAATGACCAACGGCGGACGGTCGAAAATGGCCCAGACGGTGCTTGGACTCGTGCCACCAGAGGAGCTGGGTTCCACGACTACCCACGAGCATCTGCTCATCGATTTCAAGGTCATGTACACCCCGCCGACCGAGGCCACCGACCTTCATAAGTCACTTCAGCCCGTGTCGTTGGAGAACTTGGCGTGGGTTCGATACGATCAGTTCCGAAGCCGGGACAATATGGAAATCTTGGACGAGGAGCTTTCCATCTCCGAGGCGCTCCTCTTCAAGGCCCAGGGCGGCATGACGATCGTTGATGCCACTACGATCGGCATCGGACGTGATCCCCGAGCCCTCGCTCGGATCGCACGAGCGACCGGATTGAACGTCGTCATGGGCGCTGGCTACTACGTCGGCGTGACTCATCCCGACGGCATGGGCACCAAGACCGCCGAGGAGATCGGCGCGCAGATTATCGAGGAGCTTACGATAGGCGTTGGGAACACCGGCGTTAAGGCTGGCATCATCGGCGAGCTGGGCTGCTCCTGGCCCCTCGACGACAACGAGCGCAACGTGCTGATCGGTGGCGCGATGGCTCAGCAGGCGACCGGTGCGGCTATCCTCATCCACCCTGGCAGGAATTCCCAGGCCCCATTTGAGATCCTAGACGAGCTTGAGGAAGCGGGGGCGGACATCGGTCGAGTAATCATGGGCCATCTGGACCGCACGATTTTCGAAGACGATAAGTTGCTGGAACTGGCAGCCAGGGGATCCTACCTGGAGTACGACCTGTGGGGTTGGGAGACCTCCTACTACGCGCTAGGTGACATCGATATCCCCACCGATGCGCAGCGTATCGCCTGGGTGAAATTGCTGATCGATGAGGGATACTCAGAGCGTATCGTCCTTGCCCACGACATCTTCTCCAAGAGCAGGCTTGTGGCGTACGGCGGTTTCGGCATGGGGCACATCCTTGAGAACATTGTGCCCAGGATGCGCCAGAAGGGCATCTCCAAGGTCGACATCGACAAGATGCTCGTGCAGAACCCGGCGAGACTCTTAGCCTTCGCATAACACCTTCCAAGGAGGACGATAGTGGGAACACCAGAGGACAAGATCGCGCAGATGGGGCTTGAATTGCCTCCGTTACAGCAGCCGGTCGCTAACTACGTCTCCGCCGTGCAGACCGGGAACCTGCTGTTCCTCTCAGGCGCTGGGCCCGCGGTTCCGCGAGGCGATAATATGCTCACAGGCAAACTTGGCCGCGACCTGAGTGTTGACGAAGGCTACGAAGCAGCCCGCTCGGTCGGCCTCGTTCAGATCGCCAGGCTCAAGAACGAGCTTGGGGAGCTGAGTCGGGTAGGGCGGATCGTAAAGCTGCTGGCGATGGTGAACTCCACGCCAGACTTTACGGATCATCCTACGGTGATCAATGGCTGCTCCGATCTGCTCGTGGAGGTCTTTGGCGATGCCGGGCGACATGCCCGCTCTGCCGTTGGGATGGCCAACCTACCTTTCGGTATCCCGGTTGAAATCGAGATTATAGTCGAGGTCGTGGATTGAGCCGGAATTACCGACTAGGTCGCTGAGATTGCTGAAAAATAATAATTAGGAGAATCAGAAAATGGGAGCTATTGAAGATCGGATCAAGAGTCTTGGCTACATGGTGCCAGATGCGGCGACCCCTGTTGCCAACTATGTGACGACTGTCCACGTCAAGAGTGCGGGGCTCGTTTTCACCTCGGGGCACGTGCCCCGCAATGCGGACGGAAGCTTCTGGGCAGGGAAGCTCGGTGTTGACATCAGCGTCGACGAGGCGTACAAGGCGGCCCAGAATTGCGTGCTCGGCATCCTAGGATCGCTGAAGAATGAGCTGGGTGACCTGGACAGGGTCACTCGTGTTGTGAAGGTGCTCTGTCTGGTCAATTCTGCTCCCGACTTCACCGACCATCCGTTGGTAGCCAACGGTGCATCTGACCTGCTCGTCGAGATATTTGGCGACAAGGGCAAGCATGCACGGTCGGCTGTCGGTCTTTCCTCGCTACCCGGAAACGTCTGCATTGAGGTCGAGATGGTCGTCGAGGTCTCCTAGTACCCGAGGAGCTACAGGTGGGCCGCATTGCGCTGGTTGGCGGGAACGAGTTTCGCCCGAACTGCGAGTCTATGGACAGGGTGCTGCTTGACTCCACTGGCGTGGAGCGCCCCCGCGTCGCGATCATCCCGACTGCGGCAGCGGAGCAGAACGCGCCGATGGCTGCGGCCAACGGCGTATCGCACTTTGAGCGGCTGGGCGCCGACGCCTGGCCGCTGATGGTACTCTCGTCTGCGGATGCGGACGATCCCAAGAATGTGTCGCGCCTTGATGATGCCGACCTGGTGTACCTAACCGGCGGCGACCCCGGCCATCTGCTGGACGTGCTGGCCGATTCGGCTCTGCTAGACGGCCTGAAGCGTGCCCTGCAGAGTGGTGCGGTTGTGGCCGGCTCCAGCGCCGGGGCGATGGTCATGGGCTCGTGGATGGGCTTCCGCGACTGGCGACCTGCTCTCGGAGTCGTGCCTAACATTGTCGTTCTTCCTCACCACGAAGGGAGCGACCCCGAGGCTACCGTGGTTCGGCTTGCCGGTGCTCTGCCAAGTGGCGTCGCTGTCTTGGGTGTGGATGTCGGGACCGCCTGCCTCTCAGGTGATGATAGCTGGACTGTCGTCGGAGACGGGGCGGTCGTTTTGTACTCTGGTGGCCGTTGGGAGCGGTTTGAGAGCGGCGTTTTGGTTCCGCTGGAGGCCGGTTTGGATGTCTGAGTATCCGTCTCAAGATATGAAGAAGGTGTCTGTTCCCTCCCGCCCACCCTCAGGTAAATTTCCATGTGGGGGCACATCCCCCACGCCCCCTGCCAGATGGGGTCCCCCCTCTGGACTTCCTCTATCCAATATGAAAAGGGCGCTTCTGTCCTCCCGCCCGCGCTTAGGCAAATTTCGATGTGTGGGCACATCCTCCACGCCGCCTGCCAGAGGGGTTCTCCCGTCTGGACTTCCACTATCCAATATGAAGATGGTGCTTTTGCCCGCCCGTCCACCCTGGGTTGTTTTTCGTGTAGGGGTACATCCCTCACGCCCCCTATCAGATGGGAGAGCCTTTCTGGACTCCGCCGTCGAATTGGAAATGGTATCTTCAACTTGTGCTCTTCACTATGGGGTCTGAGATGAGGCTTGCTGGAAAGGTTGCACTTGTTACTGGCGGCGGCTCCGGAATCGGGGAGGCTGCTACACTGTTGTTTGCCCGAGAGGGCGCTCGCGTTGTCGTCTCGGACTACTCGTTGTCGCGTGCTGCAGACGTGGCGCAACGGATCAGGACGGCGGGCGGAGAGGTCCTTGCTGTCGCTGGCGATGTCTCGGTCAGTGAGGACGCGCTCAAGATGGTGCAGGTTGCCGTCGATGGCTTCGGGCGGCTCGACGTGCTCGTCAATAGCGCTGGGGTTACCGCGCGCAACGCTCTCGGTCCCGACGCCTCGCCCGAGGAGGTGTGGGACAGGGTGATTGAGGTTAATCTCAAGGGCTCCTATCTTGTGTCCTGGCACGCCGTTCCGGAGATGAAGCGGTCTGGCGGCGGCTCGATCGTGAACCTGTCGTCTATCATGGGCCTGGTTGGCTACCCGCGTGGCATGGGCGGTGGCTTCAATCCCTATCCAGCCTCCAAGGGCGGCATCGTTCAGCTTACGAAGAGCCTGGCTATTGATCTGGCGCCGGATGGTATCAGGGTCAACTGCGTGTGTCCGGGGTTCACCGAGACCAGGCTGACGGAGGCCTTACTTAGCGACGCGGACACCAAGCAGACCCTGGAGGCGCGTCACCCCATGGGGCGTCTGGGCCAGCCGGAGGAGATCGCCTACGCGGCGCTGTACCTGGCGTCAGACGAGGCGTCCTTCGTCACGGGCATTTCCCTGGCGGTGGACGGCGGCTACACGGCCCAGTAGAGGAGCGGGATAAGTGTCGCATTCTGTCGCATTTGTCTCATTCCCTAGCTGGGGGTGTTTTGCGGGATTGAGGCAGGGGTCTTGGTCCTGTCGAGGTGCCAGGCATCCTTGATTCGTACTCCCCAACTGCTAGTGTAGTACGTATGTACTACGTCTTTCCGACGCTAGCGGTTTCTCGGCATTGGCATGGAAAGCTCCCGTAGATGAAGCCAAAAATGTCACGGAGCGAGCTATCTAGCTCGCGGGGTTTTGTTGCGTGGGCGTCATGGTCCCGGTGTCCGCGACCGGCTTGTCTAGCTATGCTTCGGCTCGGTACTTTTGTCGGTGCGACATGATAGGGAATTTCGTTGCATCTGCCGGATTCCGAACTTTATTCGCTTTGGGGACCCGTGGCCCGCACCACGATGGGCATTATCTGGCGTTTAGCATGTCACCGTGCCGAATGTGTGTATCAGCCTGACTACCCACTTCCCCTCGGCAAGAAACATGGTGGTGGCAGATAAACCCGAGCCGCTTTTCCGGAAAAGTGGGTTGCAGTATCCCTCTGGAGACATAGACCACCTCACGGAGAAACTACACGCTTCGTCTCTACAGCCGTTCAGCGTGACATCCTCAAGTTTTAGTCGGGCTTGATTCTGCGCCGCGTGCTCCACGCCTTTTTTGTACCTGTCGACAATGGCCGGATGGACAATTCGGCTAACTGCGGTCTATTGGTGCTTGTTGAAAGCATCAGCGAACTCCCGAATTACCAGGGTTGCCGGCTTGGCTGACGGGTGTTCCGATGGGGATGACACTTCCACTTCGGAGATCGGGGTAATGTCAGCCAGAGGCGACACTATAACCTCTGGGGTGGAGGCAGCGCCAGCGGAATTTAGAGCCTCCGACTCACCGCAGCCTATTGACAAGAACAACACCGCTGAAACGAATATGAGGACCTGTAACATAGTGCGT
>CAUZNX010000081.1:0-6316 GCA_963580905.1 Dehalococcoidia bacterium
TCGGCGCAGGGTCGTGGCTCCGAATCGCTGTTGTACAATTAGCGCCATGACAGATTACGACTACGACATGCTAGTTATAGGCTCCGGCCCAGCCGGAAAAAGCGCGGCCATTCAGTCCGCGAAGCTGGGCAAGACGGTGGCCGTAGTCGAGCGCAGCGATGTGATCGGCGGGGTGATGCTCAACACGGGCACCATCCCGAGCAAGACGCTGCGCGAGGCGGCGATGTACCTGACCGGGTACAGGGAGAGGGAGGTCTACGGCGAGTCGTTCACCGTGAAGCAGTCCATTGCCATCAAGGATCTGCTGGTTCGCACCAGCCATGTGATGGACAACGAAGTGGACGTGACCCGGCACCAGATGCTCCGCAACGGTGTCGAGCTGATCACGGCGGAAGCCTCCTTCGTGGACTCGCACACCCTGAAGCTGACGGAACCTGAGGGGCGTGGTGTGCGCGAGGTCAGGGCGGCCAAGGTGCTTATCGCGGTCGGCACAACGGCGACCGGCAGCGACCAGGTACCTGTCGACGGAACGCGCATCTTTCTCAGCGACGATATCCTGGAGCTTGATAGGCTGCCCCGTACTTTGAGCATCGTCGGAGCGGGGGTCATCGGCGTTGAATACGCCAGCATCTTTGCCACCCTGGGGATCAGGGTGACGCTGATCGACCAGAACACTAAAATGCTGCCCTTCATCGATGCTGAGATCATGGCGTCCCTGACATACCATCTGCGATCGAGTCGGGTGACGCTGCGTCTCGGCGAGAAGGTCAGTTCGATCGAGCCATTCGACGACGATCTAGGCGAGCATGTCAGGATAGAGCTGGAGTCGGGGAAACGAATTGTGTCGGAGAAGGCGCTGTACTGTATCGGCCGTACCGGTTCCACAGCCACTCTGAATCTTGCCGCGGCAGGGCTCAGGGCAGACGAACGGGGCCGGATCGCGGTCGACCCTCACTATGGGACCGGAGTTCCACACATCTTCGCCGCAGGCGACGTGATCGGGTTCCCGAGCCTGGCCTCCACCTCCAGCGAGCAGGGCCGGGTCGCAGCATCCAACGCGTTTGGGATCGAGTCCCGTTCTGTGCCGCAGCTCTTCCCATTTGGTATCTACACCATCCCCGAGATCTCGATGGTCGGCAATAACGAAGAGGAGCTGACGCGCGCGGAGGTCCCCTACGAGGTGGGCAAGGCCCAGTACAAGGAGATCGCGCGTGGCCAGATTCTGGGCGACCAGACGGGCATGCTCAAGCTCATATTCCACCTGAAGACCCGCAAGCTACTAGGCGTTCACATCATCGGCGAGGGCGCCACGGAGCTGGTGCACATCGGACAGGCCGTGCTTGCCCACGGCGGCACGGTGGACTACTTCGTAGACACAGTGTTCAACTACCCAACGCTGGCGGAGGCCTACAAGACGGCGGCCTTCGACTGGATCAACCGGGTGGGTGCGTAGTGGCAGACGAGGCCGGATCGTTCGTCGACTCGACCGGTAAGCCGCTTGTGGGCAGGCCGAACGCGATACGTCCCGGGGCGTGCGCGGTCATATTCGACGGCGACGGCAAAGTGCTGCTGGAGCGCCGGTCCGATAATGGGTTCTGGGGCCTGCCCGGGGGCGCTGTGGAGATCGGCGAGTCGGTCGAGCAGGCTATCAAACGCGAGGTCATGGAGGAGACGGAGCTGACGGTGGAGGTTAAGCGCCTCGTAGGCGTCTACTCTGACCCCAGGCGACACAATATCTCCTCCTACCCTGACGGCAACATCACTCACTGGATCACGGTGGTGTTTGAGTGCGACCGCATCGACGGCAAGCTACAGATATCCCACGAGAGCACAGACCTCCGCTACTTTGACGTCGGCGACCTGCCAGAGAACACGCTGCGATCCCACGCACTTCGCGTCTCCGACGCGCTGGACCCCGCCTCGGGACCCTTCATCAGATAGGCCCTACAAGGGCCTTTGGGTGGCGGGGTGAGACCGACTTCTAGGTCTCGATACACTTGGGTAGGTCGATTGGCCTCCACTCCCTTGAGGGAGAGGATTGAGGTGAGGATGGCGCGGCTAACGACCACGTGAGGAAGCAATGGCGAACGAACCAACACCGTATCTCGATTTCGCAGGGCGTCCCGTTGTGGGCCAGCCACAAGCTGTCCGCGCCGGGGTATGCGCGGCCGTTTTCGACGAAGACGGAAGGGTGCTGTTGGAACAACGGTCCGACAACGGCTTCTGGGGCATGCCTGGGGGTGCCGTGGATATCGGTGAGTCGGTAGAACAGGCCGTCAATCGTGAGGTGTTGGAGGAGACGGGACTACGAGTCGAGGTGAAGCGCCTGGTCGGTGTCTACTCCGACCCTCGGCAGCACAACATAGCATCTTACCCTGACGGCAATGTGCTCCAAGGTGTGTCGTTCTTATTCGAGTGTGTGCGCAAGGGTGGCGAGCTTCGAATGTCCGACGAGAGCACAGACCTCGGCTACTTTGACGTCAACGATTTGCCGGAGAAAATACTGCTATCTCACGGACTCCGCATCTCCGACGCGCTGGACCTCGTCTCCGAGGCTTTCATCAGATAAGGTTGCCCTGTGGACCATCAAACAATCCACTAGGCGGACGCCTTGCGGCCCTTTAGGCGGCGGTCGTGGAACAGGTAGTGGTTGGCGTAGCCGGCGTATGTGCCGAAGTGGTTGCTGGCCCAGGGGCGCATGTTCTTGCGTGACATTTTCGTTCCGTCCAGGTACCAGTCTTGTAAGGCCCTCTCGATCCACACGTCCACGGGGAACGCCTCTGATTTGTCGAGGGAAAAGAGCAACACGCAATTTGCTACTTTGTCGCCGACCCCGGCCAGCAATATGAGGGTTTCTAGCGCCACTTCGTAGGAGTCCTCGCGCAGTGGCATGAGATCGACCTTGCCGCTGGCAATCGTTTCCGCCGTGGACGCGACGTACTCCGCACGATAGCCGAGGCCGAGCCCTCGCAGTGCCTCCGAGCCAGCTTCCGCCAGGTCATGTGGCGTCGGGAATGTGTGCCGTGTGAGACCGTCCAACTCTACTGGCCGTCCGAACGTGGTGCACATCGCCTCGATGTTCCGGGTTATGCGCGGGATGTTGGAGGCGGACGAGCAGATGAAAGACACCAGGCATTCCCATGGGTCCTGCCGCAGGATTCGCATCCCCGGATAGCGGTGGATTGACTCGCGAAGGCGCTCGTCGTCGAGCAGCGTTTCATAGACTTGCTCAAGGTCGGTCCCGAGCCCCAGGTAGTCACGGAGCAGGGGCTCTATTGCACCCTCTGCCTGTGGATCGCAGCGTAGCTCCACGCCTCCTGTTACCTCTCGTAGTTTGACGATGCCCCCGAAGATTACGCAGTGAAACCAGGGGCCGTCCTGACGCCACCGGAAGGCCTGCCCGCTGAGGAGCGTGCTCGTTAGGTCGAGGGGTTCAGTGATGGGAATCAGCACCGGCTATCTCCAATTGATTCGAGGATTGACGTTGCCTGCATCGGTCAACCTTTCAAGAAAAGTTCGATGACCGGGACGGCCACCGGTGGGCGCTGGACGGGTAGTTGCAGCATCAGCGTCGTCGGGTCTGGATCGGACCAGCCTTGTGGGGTGGAAGATCTGTCGTGCTCAACAACGCAGACCTCGGATGCGTCGTTGAGCAGCTGGGCGTACTCGACCTTTCCACGGAGGCCCGGAAGCTCGACGCGACCGAAGGGCCAGGTGAACAGGTGCAGGTACAACCTGCCGCGTTCGGCGTCATAGGTGTAGCGGCAGTCGGGTGGCGGGACGAACTCGCTGCGGCCGCAACCGTAGATTGACCTGGAGTGCCGCCGCATCCAGGTTCCGATCTCCTTCAGGGTCTGCAGGGCCCGGTCGTCGAACTCACCTCTGGCGGTGGGTCCTACGTTCAGCAGCATGTTGCCGCCCTTGGACACGGCGTCCACCAGCATCTCAGGCGACTTCCAATCCAGGTTGTCGCGATCGTAGCCCCACGACCCGTTGAGGGTCTGGCAGGCCTCCCACAGCACAGGCTGACCGTCCACGACCAGGCCCTCGCGGGGCTGGATCTGCTCCGGGGTGTAGAAGTCCTGGGGCAGGTCGGCCCGGTTGTTGATCAGGATGTCTGGTTGAAGCTGCCTCACCATTTCGACGAGTTTCTCGCTCTGCCAGTCCTCCCGACCCTTGCCCTTGCTCCAGCCGTAGTCGGCATCTGGATAGGAGAAGTCGGGCCATAGGACATCGACCTTGCCGAACATCGTCATCAGCTCGCGCACCTGGCCGTGGAGGTAGTCGGCGTATTTGCGGATGTCCCTGCCCTTACTGGCCTCCCGCTCGGCCAGGTCGTCGCGCTGGGGATGGCTACCGTCCAGCGGGAACTCGGGATGGTGCCAGTCGATCAGGGAGTGGTAGAAGCCGGTCTTGAGGCCTTTGGCTCTGAATGCTTCCACCCATGTCCCGAGTAGGTCGCGTCCCGCAGGGGTGTTGGGTGCCTTGTAGTCGGTGAGGGCGCTGTCCCAAAGGCAGAACCCGTCGTGGTGTTTGCTGGTGATGACGGAGTATTTGGCCCCGGCGTCACTGGCGGCGTTGGCCCACGCGACGGGGTCGTACAGGTCCGGGTCGAAGTGATCGAAGTACCGCTGATAGTCGGCGTCGGTGATGTTTTCAAATTTCTTGACCCACTCGTGGCGGGCTGCGGCGGAGTAGATGCCCCAGTGGATAAACAGACCGAACCGGTCGTGGACGAACCAGTCGGTTCTATCAGGGGTTTGCTGTGGCTGCTCTGTAGTCATCTGCTGCTCCTGTTTCAGAAAGAAAGAAAAGAGTATTGTGAGGGGCACCCTCACACACCCGGCAAAGGGGCTGCGCCCCTCTGCACACCCCCTGAAGAACAAGTCACACTCATGACGTGATCTCTGCTCATGGTGAGCCTGTCGAACCACTGGCGACGGGATGCTAAACTCTGCGTACCCCACCGCATCGAGACAACCTCACTCCGCTCATCCATAGCCTGTCGAGCCAACGGCGACGGGGTGCCAAACTCTGCACAGCCCACCGTGTCGAAATAACCACGCTCCGCTCATCATCGTGAGCCCGTCGAATGGCCACACCCGCTCTGCCGATCAATTGTCTATGTGGCGACTGCGTTCAGCCAGGTGGAGCTTTGAGCCAAGTTTTGATCTCCTCGCCCAGGGCTGCGAGGGGGGGCGTCTTCAGGGGGACTGGGGGTAAGGAGTCGATGAAGGTCTTGCCGTATTTTCGGGAGACTGTCCGTCTGTCGAGTATCACTACGACACCACGGTCGGTTCTGGTGCGAATGAGGCGACCGAAGCCCTGTCGGAGGCGCAGGATTGCCTGGGGCACGCCGTACTCGTCGAAGGGCCGCTCGTACAGCTCTGAGCGTGCGGCAAACACTGGTTCGGAGGGGACGGAGAAGGGCAAGCGCGCCACCAGTAGGACCTTGAGGGAATCGCCCGCCAGGTCGACTCCTTCCCAGAAGCTGGAGGTGCCGAGCAGCACCGATTTGGGGTTCTGAACGAACCTGCGGAGAAGCTGATGGGGGGTGCCGTCGATGCCCTGGGCGAGCACGTCGAATCCTCGTGACTGAAGCTGGCCTCGGATGGCGCCGGCGGCGGCCTGCAGCGACGCGTGGGATGTGAACAGGGCCATGGCGCTGCCGCCTGCGGCCACGGTCGAGTCGACTATGGCCTGCTCGACGGCAGTCTGGTAGGCCCATGAACTGGGCTCTGGCATGTCTGCAGGAACGCAGAGCAATGCGGCGGTGGGGTAGTCGAACGGAGAGCCGACGAGCAGCTGCTCGGCCCCGCCGAACCCTGTGCGTTCGAGCACATGGTCGAAGGTGCCTCCGGTGCTCATCGTTGCGCTTGTGAGAATCACGGATCGCTTTTGTGAGTACAGCATCGAATCGAGACGCTCACCGACGTGGATAGGGGCTGCGTACAGGGTCAGGTCACCGGACCTCTTGGCGCGACGCAGCCAGTAGATACCGTCGCTTTCGGGCTGTGGCACGAACTCCGCGAGTTGCTTCCGTAGCTCGGCGTTGCGCTGAATCACGTTGGCCGTCTCGAGCAACAGTGCCTCGTAGTCCAGTACGCCTGCATCGTCCAGCCCTTCAAGGGACGTGAGCAGGGCTGAAAGGTCGTTCTGCAGTTCCCCCAGGGCAACGTCGGCGGTCTCCCATTGGATCTCCAGGTCGGACCATATGGGCTGGCTCCTGGTGCCACTCGTGACTCGGGCCTCGCGATCGAAGGCCGGGTCTCCCTGTGGGTTGTCGTCAAGGATTCCCCCGAGGGTCGAGAACACT
>CAUZNX010000082.1:0-6234 GCA_963580905.1 Dehalococcoidia bacterium
ACGTACTGATCGGTTACGTCACGGCTCGAAATTATCTCGGACTCAACATCGACGGCGGAATCACGCAGCCTCTGGATGGCCTCTTCAAGGCGATCCGCGGGAATGCGGATGGAGACGAAGCCTCTATGCTTCGCGGTGCGGTTGGATGAGACGACCCACCCGCCGAACTCCTCGGCCATGTCCGCCGTGCTATCAACAGCGCCGGAGATGTCGGTCACAATGATATGCATATCGGCGGTGCGCACGATTATGCGGGACTGGGTCGCAAGCTCGGCGACGGGACCGCCAGAGTCGTCGCTGTCGCCCGTTGAATCGGTGGCAAAATTATCGTCTCTTGAGAACAAAGCTGCGGGGGCCGATTCCGGTCGGGGCTCTTCTGAATCCATCGCGTCGGCGGACATCTCGGATTCGACCTGAGACTTGACGGCGAAGCTGCTGCCCCCGCTCGAAGAGGCGGTGTCCATGGCGAAGTCTGCTGTCGCAGAACCCGAGTCGTCACTTCCCGTCGCGAAGGACATCTCGTCGTCTGACCTGCCGCTGCAAGCGGCCAGCACGATAGCCATCACGATCAGAAGCGGAACAATTATTCTATTCATTCTCGGAATCATAGTTGAGGGACCCCCTGATATCAATGCGACCCGCTGCGGGGGCTTATCAGTACAGACGGCTGCCGGGTCTAGAATGTTCCATCTGTGTTCCAACTGGTCGCCGTTCAGGTTGACTCGGTACGTTTGAGTGGCGTAATCTAAAGCTGTGATGGACAGGGCTGGGAGCCTGGGCGTCACATGCTGAGAGGCCCCGACAAATCGGGGCGACCGCCATTACCTGATCTGGATAATGCCAGCGCAGGGATATGCCTAAAATGCAGATCTAGCCGCTGGCAATAAGTCGGCGGCTTTTTTTATTGGGAAGGGGAATGTCATATGGACCAGGCTTTTGAGATAGCGGGCAAGAAATTCGGCTCAAGGTTGATGGTCGGCACGGGGCGTCACCGCAACATGGAAGAGATGGTCGCGTCCATCGAGGCATCGGGCGCGGAGATCATCACGGTCGCCATCCGCCGTCTGAACCTGGACGATCCGACCGAGAAAAATATCCTGGACTACTTTGACTGGTCCAAGTACACAGTTCTCCCTAATACGGCGGGGTGCAAGACGGCGGAAGAGGCGGTGTTCACGGCCCATCTGGCCAGGGAGGTCACGGGCTCCAACTGGATCAAGCTGGAGGTCATCCCCGATTCCAGGCTGCTGCCCGATCCGGTGGGGACCTTCGAGGCGGCCAAGCAGCTGGTTGCCCAGGGCTACGTGGTTTTGCCCTACATCCACGCCGATCCGGTCCTGGCCGACAGGCTCGAGGCCATCGGCTGCGCTACGGTTATGCCCCTCGGGTCGGCGATAGGCACGGGCCAGGGCATCCAGACATTAGACGAAATCAGGCTCATTATCGAACGCGCCGGCGTGCCGGTGATAGTTGACGCGGGCCTGGGGGTTCCATCTGAGGCGGCGCAGGCTATAGAGGAAGGGGCCTCTGCAGTGCTGATCAATACCGGCATAGCACAGGCAGAAAATCCGGCACTCATGGGCGAGGCGTTCAAGCTGGGGGTAGAGGCGGGCCGCAAGGCCTTCCTGGCAGGTCGCATAGGCCGCAAATCTGCGGCGACCCCGAGTAGCCCGGCAGCGGGTGTCGCTACAGGTAGTTAAAGGGATAGAGACCAAGGTGTCAGTCATCCCGCCATTGGACTTGCCAATACTCTGCCTGGTCACGGACCGGCTCAGGTGCGGCGGGCGTCCGCTGGAGGACGTGGTCGCACAGGCGGTCGAGGGCGGCGTGGGCATGGTGCAACTCCGGGAGCGTGACCTTCCGGGGGATGCCTTGTTCGCGCTGGCCAAGAACATTCGTGAGATCACAAAGGGTCGTGCTCTGTTCTTCGTCAACGACCGTTTAGACGTAGCACTGGCAGTTGGAGCGGACGGCCTGCAGCTACCGGAGTCCGGGTTGCCAGTGGAGGCGGTACGGCGCGTGGCCGGGGACCGGCTGCTAATCGGCAGATCGGTGCACGATGTCGAGGGCGCGGTGGCTGCGGAAGCCAAAGGAGCCGACCTGTTGATAGTGGGCTCAGTCTTTTCCACGGCTTCGCATCCCGGGCATGTGCCTGAGGGGATCGAGTTGCTGCACAAACTGTCGGAGCATGTGGGCGTGCCGTATCTAGGCATAGGTGGCGTAACGGCGGAGAATGTGGGCGCGGTGATGGATGCGGGGGCGTCCGGAGCAGCTGTCATCACGGCTATCACGGAGAGTGACGACCCGCGATTGGCGGCTCATGATCTGGCTGGTGAAATAAGCCGAACATGGGCAGCGGCGAAAGCGACGGTGCGACCATGATTGTAGTAAAGATAAACGGACAGGACAAGACGGTGGCGGAGTCCACGACGCTGCGGGAGTACGTCGACTCGCTCGGCGTTGACCTGCAGCACATCGCCGTGGCCCACAACGGCACCGTCTTGAGACGCGAGGAGCTGCCCCACGTTGTGCTATCGGAGGGCGACCGCGTCGAGATCGTCCGCGCCGTAGGTGGTGGCTAGGGGAGGCACGTGCTGCCCTGATTCCGAATACCCGGACGTCACCCCGTTCAGACTGAGCCTGTCGGAGGCCCAGTTCAGAAACCGGGCATGAGTCCCTTGACCCTCTGCCTCACCCAAAGCTACAATTAGTCGTGCCTCACCGCCGGTGACGACCTCCGCGACTCCCCGTCGTAGGAGGAGCCGATCAGTAACTTGCGGCCCGCTAGCTCAATTGGCAGAGCAACTGACTCTTAATCAGTAGGTTCTCGGTTCAAGTCCGAGGCGGGTCACCAACACCTGTATAGACTGCTTACTGGGTTTCGCTCGCCCAGGTGGTACATTATCTCTCCGCCCTTTACAGTGTGCGACTCAACGTGTCGCCCAACCTTTGGCAGGGCCCAGTGTGATCGACGGGCCCGCCGCTGGATTCAGCGTGGATCGCAGGGGCTGCTGCCTAGTCTGGCACCTCAACGAGACTCGCCCCCTCCTGATGAGACTTCAGGAAACCTACCATGATCTGGACGGTCTTGCGGGCCTCGTATGCCGTAGAAACACCAACGAGACGCTGATTCTCGATAAGACGCACCAACTAAACAAACTGGAAGCCATGCAGGCGTGCTCTGCGCATTCGAAACCTTAGCCTGACCGGCCTGCCTGACCACGCCGAAATATCGGAATCGCCTTGCCAACTGGCGACATGGTTCAGGTGGTCTCCTGACACTGGATCGCTGTCTTCAAAGGTATGGCCTGGAATGGCCGGGGCGACCTCGAATTTCGTCTCGACAGATGCGTCCGCCAACTCGAAACGCATCCCGCCACCGAACCGAGTCCATGCGTTGACCTCAAGGCGACCTCCGGCGAAGGTGAAGGGAATCGTGGAGCAGAATCCCTCGGTCTCCGCCTCCAAGGACGTGAACCCATCCTGCCTCCATGACGCAAGACAGACGTACCCATGGTCGGTCTTATCTGGATATCCGTCCGGGAATTGGTATGCGTTGTGCGAGGTGGGCCGGGGAGAGATCGGAAGAGCCCACTCGCCTGGTACGAAAGACAGGAGTTCGCAACCGGCGTAGACACTGCCGACGAGACCACTGCTTTCGGTGTCTATGATCGGTTGTCGCAGAGGGCGCTCCCAACGGAGACCATCGCGACTGGTCATCATATGAATCTCGGTATCGTCCAGCCTCCTTTGATAGAAGGCCGGGAACATGAGATGAGCATCTGCGCCTGGCCAGGGAGTGTATGAGTTCGTGTAGATATCTGTGTCCGGTTCGTCGTTCAGATCGGGTGTGACGATCACTTCCGGAACAGGCCAGGTGTCAAACCGGTCCGTCTCGGCGTACGCGATGGTCCGGAGAGCTCGGCGACCGTGATTCTTGCCCCGGAAGTACCCGACATACTTGCCTTTTGTGGGGTCGAACCGGACCACTGTATGGGTGTCGCTCGCGTAATTATCGAGCAAGGGCTTCTCCAAAGTCCTGAAGTGTCTCCCATCCTCCGAAACGGCGCCGAACAAATGCGGGCGACCATTCTTCTTGCCCATACCTACGAGCTTGTACCGCTCACTTGGAGGTGCGCTGGGATCCTTGAACGCAGGAGCCGCATGTCCTCCATAGACGAGGTTGTTGTCGGTTGAACCGTTGCAGTTGACGGTCCCAATGCTGGGTTTCGTCCAGTTCTTCCCATCGGTCGATTCGGCATATGTGAGCATGTACTCATATGGATTGTCCCAGCCCCGGCGGACATCGCCCCAGTTCATCGTGTACATGCGGTACAGACCGTCGTCCTCGAAGATGGAGACGTAGCAGATGAAGGCCCCTTCCGCGAACGTATCTGGTTGGAGCAGGGATTCTTTGTCCACGCGCGGGCGGTGCGCGCTGATAGTCACTCCGAAGGGCATATCGCGAGTCGCGCGAATCCCAGGCAACGGCGGCGAATCTTCGCGCGTATTGGGGTCGTGGTGGGCCAGACCGGAGCCGGGTTCGATCAGGTCCCAGTCTGCAAATACATGCTTCGAGGTTCCGAGATTGTAAATCGACAAGGCAACCTCCTTTGAATTTCAGTTGGCACGCTTACCGAACGAACGATACGGTCGAGTTGTCAGCTACTACAGGACCACTTCCCGTAGAGGCTTCGGATGTCATGCTATCACGGCGAAGTCTTTGGACCGCGTACCGTTGACGTCGCAGTGCGCGTGCAACGGCTGTCTGGTTGCGGCATAGACCTGTAATCCAATAATCCAAGCGGGGCCGCTTGAGCGGCGGGTGAGACTTGCAGGAGGGCGAAACGCAGGTCCGATCGCATGGACGCCGCGCCTATAGCGCTCACTAGGAATGTCATGACGTCTCGGAGTCCTGACATCATGACACGATGCTCCTCCAACACGCATTCAGGACACTTAGGGTCGGTCGTAGCCAACAGACACCTCGACATCGACTAGGACCACGTGTTCGGGCTGGCTCACGGTGCGACGAACGAGACGGACTTCAAGTTCGTTGTTCCCATACTTCAAGGGTGGGCAGGCCAAGTCGAATTCGAGGCGTCCTCCGTCGTGTTCGACCTGCGCCAGTCGCGTCGGGAATCCTGTCCACTCAAGACGGCTCCACATCCCAAAGGTCGAGGTTGAAGAGCTTGAAGGCAGGACTTCGCCATTGAGGAGAACCTCGATCTCGTCTTCGCCCCTGTAGCTATCGAAACTCAGAGTCAGTCTACATTGCGCCAGCTCGCCCTCGTCACTGGCAGATTCTACATCATCGGCGATATGCAGCCGAAGGCTTACCCCATGTCCGGTCAGCGTGTCTGGTAGGGCCACGGGCAACTGGACCGGTGGAACGGAGTTCTCAAACGCGTAGTCGTGCAGGTCCCTGGACGAAACGTCCTTCGAATAATCCCAGCGAAAGCGGGTGTTGTCCATTTGAAACCGCTTGTCGAGGCGTCGTAGAGTAGAGGGATCCGCAATTTCACCCAAAGCTCGTCTTTTCCATTCGGCCGACTTGCCAAAGTAATTGAAGAGGTAGATACCAGAGGCGCCGGCATCCCAATGGTGAGCGGCAATTGCCCGAACTACCTCATCGTCCACGGCGGGTCGCAAATACTCTATGGAACCGTAGACCTGACAGCCCGTGCCTTCAGCAGCCTTCACGAACTCGTCGACTGGCGTTTCGAACGGAATAAAGCCGCCACCTGCTATGACGATGTCCACCAGGTCTTCGGCCATCCACTGCTTCACGTCGAGTCCGATACGCGCCGAGTCCGCCAGGGTAGGGGGGACGCGCACCGCCAGATCGATACTCCGGCCCGTCACGCTACTCACCTCGTCCATGCGCCGGCGCACCCGCCTCACGAGATCGGTCATCAGATATCGGTTCGCGTATGCGTCCTCGATCTTGAAGAAAGTCGGATGGCGCATGAAGTCCAACTCCACGCCGTCGACATCGAAACTCTCGAAAAGCTCGTTGATGATGGCGGCCATATGGGCCCTGACCGCCTGATGGGTGTAGTCCAGGCCCGTCCGGATACCCCATCGCATGCTACCTGTCGGGAACACCTCATCAGGCCGGCCGATGAGGACATCAGGATGTTCGTTTCGGAAGCGCCCCGCATTGGGCGCGCTGGGATCAGCTTCATAATGGCTGTTCATCCTGACTGAAGGGAATAAGTCGATGCCCGCCTC
>CAUZNX010000083.1:0-6231 GCA_963580905.1 Dehalococcoidia bacterium
GACCCGAGCCGTGGGCACCTGTCGATTCGATCGCCATCTGGGCCGAGTTCCGCTGGTATCTGACTGGCCGCCTGCCAGTAATCGTTCTTCCGGAGCTGGCCTCACGGGCCCTGGGAGACGGCCCGCTTTACAGGGCTTTCCTGACTGGCGAGGCCGAGGACGAGAGCATTCTCCCGCCGGGCTCGTATGAACCCCGCCGTAACGGGGCAGACCCCGTGGGAGTGGTTGTGAGCGACCCGGACGAAGGCCTTGGGAGCAACAACTGGGTCATCGGCGGCAAGCTGTCGGCGTCCGGCAAGCCGATTGTCGCCTCCGATCCACACATTGCCTTTGCGAGCGTGTCCTGCTGGTACGAGGCGCACCTATCGGGCGGTGGCTTCAACGCAGTAGGCTCAGGTTACGCCGGTGTTCCAGGCCTGATGTTTGGACGCAATGAGCGTGTCGCCTGGGGTCTTACGAACAATATCTGCGCCCAGCGCGACCTGTATCAGGAGCGCGAGGACCCCGCCCATCCTGGATCTTTCCAATATGACGGTAAGTGGGACAAGTGGACGGAGATAGAGGAACAGATCAATGTCCGGGGAGCGGACCCGGTGGTAAAGACGGTACGCCTGTCGCGCAACGGCCCAATCGTCGACGAACTGCTGCCCTCCCAGGCGAGGGATACCGGCCCGGTATCGTTCCGGTGGATGGGGCAGGAGCCTTGCGACGAGATCACTGGAATGCTGGATATGGCAGTATCTAGCAGCGCCGATGAGTTCCGCGAGGCGATGCGGGGCTGGGTGGTGCCGACGCTGAGCATTGGCTTTGCAGATGTTGATGGCCACATCGGCTACCAGTCGGTTGGCCGCCTTCCCATCAAGGAAAATTGGGGTCGCGGCTATAGGCCCGGGTGGGACCCGGATCACCAGTGGCGCGAGTCGATACCCTACGATGCTATGCCGTCCATTTCGGACCCGGCTGAGGGCTGGGTTCGCTCCGCCAACAATCGCACCGCGCCAGAGGATTTTCCATATCCACTTTCCGGGGTATGGAGCAGCGGGTACCGTGCGAAACGTGTTCGCAACATGATCGAGGCAGGGACCGCACACACCCGTGAAGACCTATCTCGTATGCAGCTCGACACGTTGTCGCTGCGGGCCGTCGATGGCGTGCCTGGATTGCTGGAGCTGCTGCAGCACGCCGCCGACCCACGAACCGTCGAGGCTCTCGTAATCCTGGCCGCTTGGGACCGGCGCATGGAACCCGATAGTGTCGGCGCCTCCATCTTCGAGCTGTTTTTTGATGCATGGGTTCGCGAGGTCGCAGGAGCGAGGTTCGACGGTGATGCCGTCGGGATTCTGGCCAGCGCCACCAGCGGACTGTCGACTGAACTTTTGTCGAAAGACCAGCACGGCTGGTTTGCAAACGGCGACCGAGCCAAGGCGGCCGACAGGGCGATGACCACGACTCTCGAGGCGCTGACGAAGCGGCTGGGTCCCGATATGTTGAATTGGCAGTGGGGCAACATGCACAAGGTTGCCCTGGATCACACGCTCTCGAGCCGCGGAGAAATCTTCGCCACGTTGGATCGCGGTGGCGACCCCGTTGGCGGATCGGGCATCACCGTCTGTAATACCGGCTTCGATCCAAACTACCTTGCAGGTATGGGCGCCAACTACAGGCTAAATGCCGACCTGGCCGATCCGAATGGTCTTTGGGCCGTCGACGCGGCAGGGCAGTCCGGACACCCCGGCAGTCCAAATTACTGCGACCAGCTCTCCAGCTGGCTCAAGGCCGATCTGCACTACTTGCCACTGGACCGCGCCCGAGTAGAGGCAGAAGCCCGAGACAGCCTCCGGCTGTTTTCGTAGGCGCGCGATTTCCAATGGGGTGTGGCTTCACGGACCCGTGGTAGAGTAGTCCCCACTCGAAGTGCGGCTCGTTCGCAGGCTGCCAGGATGAGAATGGAGGCTTCAACGTTGTTCTGTTCGAATTGTGGAGTCCCTAGCGATGAGGGAGCCTCGTTCTGCGCCAACTGTGGTGTGCCAATAGGCAACGAGCCGACTGCCGCAACCGTTAGGCAAGCCCTTGCAAGCAGGGAGTCTCGTCTGCGCGCGAAACTGATCGATTTTATCGTCTATGCCGGCGCAATCATTGTCGCCTCGACCGGTTTTGCAGGCAGCGTCCAGCTGGGTGTCCTGTTATTGTCTGTGGCGGGCCTAGTAATTCCGATAGTCCAGATCGCGCTGCTGGCCCGAGACGGGCAGACCATCGGCAAGAAAATTGTAGATATCCGAATAGTTAGTGCGAAAACGGGCAAAAATGCTGGTTTTGGGAGCAACGTAGTGATGCGCGCCTGGGTTAACTTCTTGCTCGGAGTGATACCTTTCTACTGGCTCGTTGACGTGCTCTTTATCTTCCGGGATGACCAGCGGTGCATTCACGACCTGATCGCCAGTACCCGCGTGGTGGAATAGGCTCGTCGTGCGGGACACGAGACCAAACTGTAATCGGCAAAATCACTTCGAAGGAGTAGACACGAACATGAAAATCGGCGTACTCGGTGTCGGCGCAATCGGCGGCATAATCGGCGGTTACTTGGCCAGAGCGAATCACGACGTGACGCTCATTGACCAGTGGCCGGCCAATGTCGAGCACATCAAGGCCAACGGCATTACCGTGACGACATTTGACCAGGGGCCCTTCACGGCCCAGGCCAACACCCTCCACCTGGGCGAGGTCGCCGCTGCCCGGCCATCGTTTGATGTCGTCGTACTCTCGGTTAAGTCCTACGACACCTTGTGGGCCGCCAAGTTCATTGAGCCATACCTCGCTTCCGGTGGCTACATCATGTCGGCCCAGAACTCAATCAACGAGGACGCAATTGCCAGCGTAGTAGGCTGGCCACGGGTCACGGGCTGTGTCGTCACGCTCGGTGCGGCGATGTATGAGCCGGGCAGGCCTGAGCGCACCAGCGCCTCGGACCGCCCCGCCTTCGCGCTGGGTGAGCCCTCCGGCCTGACCAGTCCTCGTTTGCAGGCGATGGCAGAAGTGATGGGCGACGCAGGCGTGACGAGGATCACGAATAATCTATGGGGGGACCGCTGGTCCAAACTGGCCATCAATTGCATGAGCAATGCCCTCGCTGCCATCACCGGGCTACGATCAGCCGAGCTGCGCGAGAACTCCGAAGTTCGTGGCGTTTCCATAGCTATCGCGGCTGAGCTTCTGACCGTAGCGGGTGGCCTGGGCGTAAGAGTCGAGCCAATCAGCGGCGTCTCTGCGGACATGTTTCTCGCGGCGGCAACAGACGGCGCAGCCCGGGAAGAGGTCGAGCAGCAGATGATCGAGTCCGGTAAGAATATTGGCAGTGGTCGTCCATCCCTGGCTCAGGACATAGTAAAGGGACGAAAGACCGAGGCCCAGCACCTCAACGGCTACGTCGTCCGAAGGGCCCTTGAGGTCGGCGTTCGCACACCCGTCAACAGGTCAATAGTCGATCTGATTGGCCGCATTGAGTCGGGTGATAACGAGGCGTCACTCTCCAACCTCAAGCACATCGACTACTAGCCGGGCGGGGCCTCCTCTCCCTTGGAGGGAGAGGATTGAGGTGAGGGTATCTTTTGGTACGCCCGCCAGCCATTTCCCAGACAGCACCAACTGATGCCAGTGTGATAAATTTCGGGGCATCCAGTGCCAGGGGAGGCGACCATGAGTAGATTCAAAGAGGCCAGGGACAAGGGTGTCCGTTACCTCATGCAGCATATTCACGAGGACGGCAGCTTCGGCGACCTGGCCCTGGGCGTAACGGAATACTACAAGGTTCCGGCTGCGCTCCTGGTAGCGGGTGAGTCCGCCGCTGCCAGCCGTCTGTTGAGCTGGATCAGAGAGCATGGGCTTACCCCAGACGGCGACTTCGGTCCGCGACCTGCCAACGAGTTGGATAGCTACTACTACATCTACCACAACGCCTGGGTCATCAAGGCCGCTCAGCGCATGGGCCAGTTCGACCTGTCCCAGCGGGGCATGGAATTCATCATGGACTTCTGGGACCCAGAGAGCGGCGGTTTCTACTCCAGTCCAACCGAGCGGGAGATGGACACGAAGGAGGATCTGTGGGTGGTGGCCGGCGCCGGCTGGTGCGCCATCTACACGGGCATGCTGGACGTGGCCGAGGGTGTGGGCAACTGGATGAGAAGGATGATGGAAGACCAGCCCAACTATCCTGAGGAGATGTACACGGTTTACAGCCGTGCGACAGGCCTGATCACAGAGGTGCTGGATGGCGACGATTTCAGATATGTACTCACCCGCGACGAGTCACGCGACCAGTCATTCTTCCATCCGGGAATAGCGGCGGGGTTTCTCACGCGGCTCTACACGGCGACGGGCCGACCGGAGTGGCTGGAGCTAGCAAGAGAGTACATGCGGTTCGCCGATCACGTCGGCGACTACCACTTCAGTCTATTGCGTGCCGGGAAGTTAGGGTGGGCTGCGGCGATCATGCACACGCTGACCGGAGAGCAACAGTACCGAGATATGGCAATCAGGGTCGGGGACAGCCTCATCAAGTCGCAGACGAATGACGGGTTCTGGGAGACGGAACTCGGCAACGGGGTACCGGGCAACGACGCCACGGCAGAGTTGGTGGTCTGGCTCGATGAAATCTACCAGGCGGTGGGTGAGGGCTAGCGGAAGCGGCTGGCAGCCCTACTTGTCCTCAGCGGGCTCCGGCTGGGCGGCATCCAAGGTTTCCAGTACTGCCTTGGCCTGCTCCACTATTTGCTGGTACTCGCCAAGGACTGTCTTGCTGGTCAGGACCGTTGGGCGTGACGTGTCCCGGTAGTCGGAACGCAGTTCCAGCCGTCCCAGGAATGGCAGGTCAAGCTCCGAAGCAAGCTCCTCGCCTGCGCCACTGCCGAACATTTCGCCGGAGAAATTCTCGACGATCCCCAGCACTTTCACCTTCAGCGTCTTTATCATATTGATAGAGCGCAGGGCGTCTACCTTGGACAGCTCCTGAGGCGTCGTAACGACCACAAAGCCGTCGAGGGTCAGGGTTTGCATCACTGTCAGCGGTGAGTCCGATGTGCCCGGGGGCAGATCAACAATCAGGTAATCGAGCTCGCCCCAGTCCGTGGACTGCAGCAGCTGGTTAATGGCGTTATGGACCATCGGACCGCGCCAGATGATCGCTTCCTTTTCGTCCTTTTGGAAGAAGCCCATCGACATGACGCGGACGCCGAAACGCTCCGGCGGGTACATTTTCTTGTCTTCGTTGACGGTCGGAGCCTCCGAGACCTTCATCGCCCGGACCACGTTGGGACAGTCAATGTCGACATCTAAGATGCCGACCCTCGCACCTTCCTGTGCAAGCGTGACGGCCAGGTTGACGGCGACGGTTGTCTTGCCTACCCCGCCCTTACCACTGTAGACGCCAATTGTCCGCTTGACCCCTGCAAGGCTGTCTGTGATGGCGCGCTTCTCCTCGAAGGAGCGCTTCATTTGTTGGATTCTGGCGCGGGCCTGTGCGGCCTGAGGATTGGCGGGTTGAGGTTGGGTCAAAGGTCAGACTCCGTAAATCCGGCTGTACTGGCTGACCAGAACAAGCCGGGGGTTTTCGGTCGCTTATCGCAGCGAAGGGGCTGGTAATCACCGATGATATTGTCAGTCGTCGGCTCTCGTCGGAAGCTAGTCCAGTCCCAACTGTGACTTGCCGTCCTCGGAGATCATGTCGGGAGACCAAGGTGGCTCGTACACCATCTCGACCTCGACATCTTCGACGCCTTCCATCTCCGCAATACGCCACTCGGCCTGCTGCGCGATGTAAGGACCCATTCCGCAACCGGCGAAAGTAAGAGTCATTTTGACGGATACGTCTCCGTCGTCGACACTACAGTCGTAGACGAGCCCGAGGTCAACAACGTTGACCGGAATCTCTGGGTCGTATACGTCCTTCAGAGCCTCTAGCACGGTGTCCTGGGTCAAGGTCGCCGTTTCGGCCATCGGGCACTCTCCGTATCTGGTAATCGGCTATTGCGCCGGTATTTGCATTGTATCTGGCACTACGCTGGCATGTCAATTTACGCTTTTGTTGCACGCATTGCTGTTTAAATTCTTTCCCGCGAAGGGAAAGTCTGGGGACACCGAGTGTCATTGTGGATATCTGGCCACCGCTTTGGCCTTTCCCGATCAGCCTGCCTGCAGCGAGTTCTGATTCTCAGGGATCGGGCTGGCGATACCGATAGC
>CAUZNX010000084.1:0-6215 GCA_963580905.1 Dehalococcoidia bacterium
TTCGAAGTCTTGTTTCGGGAGAGATTCCGGGAAGGCTTCTACTTACTGACAGTTGACGAATTGAAAGAGTTGAGTCTCTACGGGCCTGGACCTTTGTCACCGGTAATGGAGCGGCGTGTTGGTACGCACATGGCTGTATCGAAGGGTGCCTGGTTGCTAGATTATGACTATCCAAAGGTCCAGTACGAGGCGCAGGACGAGCACGAGGCGGTCTCTCAGCACGGTGGCCTGACTCCGGCTGAAATGCTTGTGCCGATGGTGGTGGCTTAGTTAACTATTCCCACTAGATGGGAAGGTCGAAGTCCGATATTCGATATTAAACAGGAGGTAGTACGAAATGCCGCTTGTAGGCGTCGTATTAGGGAGCAAGTCAGATCAGGCCTATGGTGATGAGACATCGGCGGTCCTGGAGCAACTTGGTATAGAGCACGAGGTGGTCTTCGCGTCCGCGCACCGAACTCCCGATAAGGTCAGAGAGTACACTCAAGGAGCTCGTGAGCGCGGCATCGAGGTGCTGATTGCGGAGGCCGGTGGATCGGCGGGCTTGCCCGGGGTCATGGCATCGTGGACTACGCTGCCGGTGATTGGTGTTCCCCTGCCCTCCAGCGACCTCGGGGGCATAGATGCTCTGCATGCCATTGCGCAAATGCCGCCGGGGATTCCGGTCGCGTGCGTGGCGATAGGGTCTTGGGGCGCGCGGAACGCGGCCTTTTTTGCAGCGCAGATACTTGCCAACAAACACGCCGATATCAGCGCATCTTACGAAGAGTACCGCGCAGGACTCGCCTCACGGTGAGCTTGCTGATCCCCACATCAGGTTCCATTCTGCCGTGGTCTACCCTCACGTGCCGGCGCGCCTGGCTTTCGGGGCCGATGAGGCCGGGAGGGATGGCATATTAGTTTGTGGGTAGTCGGTCGTGGCGTCGTGGTGTAATCTTGATGATGGATAAATTGTGAGGAGGCTCCCAGGTTGATCGATAGGTACGCCAGATCCAAGATGAAGCAGGTCTGGTCTGAGGAAAATAAGTACGAGAAGTGGCTCGAGGTCCAGTTAGCGGCATGCGAGGCCTGGACTGCCGAGGGTGTGGTGCCCGAAGAGGACATGAAACTACTTCGAGGCGCTACGTTCAACATGGAACGACTGAACGAAATCTTGGGCGATACACGCCATGAGATGACAGCTTTCCTGAGCTCAATAACGGAGTTCATCGGTCCCGAGGGCCGCTGGCTACACCTGGGCATGACCACAAGCGACGTCTGGGACACGGCAACAAGCCTGCAACTCCTTGAGGCCGCTGACCTGCTAATTGTGGAGATCGACGGCCTCTTGGACGCACTTCGAGATAGGGCTCTTGAGCACCAGGACACGCTGATGATGGGGCGAACCCATGGAGTGCACGCTGAGCCAGTAACCTTTGGCTTGAAGCTGGCCCTGTGGTGGGACGAGATGCGGCGCAACCGCGAGCGTTTGCTGCAGGCACGGGCCACGATGGCCTTCGGAAAAATTTCCGGCCCGGTCGGCACCCACGCAACGGTTCCTCCGTCCATCGAGTCGGCGGTATGTGAGCGACTCGGTCTGAGCCCCGCACCGATCTCGAACCAGGTCCTGCAGCGCGACCGTCACGCGCAGTTTGTTACTACGTTGGCGCTAATCGCCGCATCGCTTGAAAAATTTGCTACTGAGGTACGTTCTCTACAGCGGACCGAGATCAGGGAGGTCGCCGAGTGGTTCCCCAAAGGACAACCGGGATCTTCGTCGATGCCTCACAAGCGCAACCCTGAATTGTCGGAGAGGGTCTGCGGCATTGCGCGGTTGATACGTGGGCACGCGGTGACCGCACTGGAGAACGTCGCACTGTGGGGTGAGCGTGACATCAGCCACTCCTCAGCTGAGCGTATTATCCTCCCCGACTCGTCTATGGCGCTGGACTACATTTTGGATCTTTTCACCGGTGTGATCAGGAAGATGCATGTGTATCCGGATCGGATGCGCAAGAACGTGGACTCCACCCGCGGCGTGTTATTCTCACAACGAGTCCTGCTGGCGTTGATCGAAAAAGGCATGGCTCGAGAGAGTGCCTACGGGGTCGTCCACAGTAGAGCCATGGAGAGTTGGGATCAGGACCTGGACTTCCGAGAGATGATCTCAACCGAACCAGAGGTTTCAGAGCGGCTCACCGGGTCGGAGTTGGAGTCGTTGTTTGACTACTCGTACTATCTGCGGCACGTCGGCGAGATATTCGACCGCGTTGGTCTGACGAAGGAGGCCTAAATTGACGACGATTATGGAGTCACCACTTCCGGATCGGATCTACAGAGGTAAGGTAAGGGATACCCACGACATGGGCGAAGGGCTGTTGCTGATGGTGGCAACCGACCGCATATCGGCCTTTGACGTGGTCATGCCCAACGGCATACCGGACAAGGGCGCTGTGCTCTGCCAACTGTCGTCATTCTGGTTCGCACAGACGGCGGGCATCGTGCCCAATCACCTTGTTGCGCTGGCCGTGGACCGGGAAGACGTTTCGGCGCCGTACGAGATAGCGCGGCGTTCGATGGTCGTGAAACGCGCGGAGCGGATCGACGTGGAGTGCGTAATCCGAGGATATATCACGGGTTCGGCCTGGGCCGAGTACAAGAAATCTGGAACGGTCCAGGGCTTGCCGATGCAAGCTGGCCTACAAGAGGGCGACCGATTCCCCGAGCCGCTTTTCACCCCGACGACCAAGGCCGAGGTAGGCCATGACGAGAACATGTCTAAGCAAGAAGTAGAGGACATGGTCGGGGCCGAAACTGCAAAATTACTCGAGGAGACCACGGCCAAGGTCTACATGGCCGCCCATGAAATCGCCCTTGAAAAAGGAATCATCATAGCCGACACGAAGATGGAGTTCGGTTTCATTGACGGGAAACTGACTCTCATCGACGAGCTGCTGACGCCCGACTCGAGCCGCTTCTGGGACGCATCGGGGTACGCGCCTGGTAAATCGCAGCCAAACTTCGACAAACAGTTCGTCCGCGACTGGCTCAATTCTCAAGGTTGGGACCATGAGCCGCCCGCGCCTGCCCTGCCCGATGACGTAGTGTCGAAGACCCGAGAGAGGTACCTAGAGGCCCACACACGGTTGACGGGAAAGAGCCTTAGCTAGGACAATGTTGACCAGACTAACAGAGGTGGTGGTGAGGATAAATGGCGACAAGTTCTAATCGCAACAAAGATCGTATGACTCCTACTCAGGTGCGGGCAGCCCGACGGGTGCGCCGCCAGCGTCGGAGGCGGCTCGTTAAATTTGGCGGCATGTCCGCGATATCGCTGCTCGCGATTGTGTTCATATTCTCTCTGTTCGCTGGCGGACTCAGAGGAGGCGACGGGAACTCAAGCAATACCGGCCCGGCCCCTACAGGCCCTGGCCTGAGGATCCCTGTCCAGGGAGCTGACCACATATCGCAGTCGCAGACACACCCGGATTACAATTCGGTCCCGGCGACCTCTGGATGGCACTTTGGGGACGCCTCTGCGCCTGCACCGTGGGGAGTCCACGGGGACGCGCTGCCGGATGAAATCCTCGTGCACAACCTGGAGCACGGCGGCGTGGGCATCCACTACAACTGCCCCGATGGGTGCGACGAGCTGGTTAGCCAGCTCAAGGAAATCGCCGATCGAATGGGCAAGGTGATATTGTCACCGTACCCTGGCATGGACGCCAAAATCGCCCTGACGGCCTGGACATTCTTGGACACATTCGATGAATTCGACAAGGATCGGGTCGAGGACTTCGCACGGGCTCACGAGAGTTCCCCGAACGCCCCCGAGTATCTGGTTCCTTAGTTCCAGGCGACCGAATTTTACCGACTAAATCCTCTGCATCAACATGAGGCAGTATGTACTTGGCCCGAGTCTACATAACGCTCAAGCCCACCATCAACGACCCGGTGGGTCTGACGATACGCGGCGGACTGCACGACCTGGGTTTCGCAGCGGTAGAGTCAGTTCGGTCGGGCAAGTACATGGAAGTGCGTCTGGACGCGGGCAGCGAGAAAGATGCAGAGTCCGCTCTTAGAGGCATGTGCGAGAAGCTGTTGGCCAACCCGGTGATCGAGGAATACCGCTTCGACCTTCGGAAGGAAGACTAGCTCTCGTAGTAACGTGGACCGCCCAAGTAGTCTTGCGCCGAGACGGTTGCTACTTGGCGTAGCCGAAACGGCGCGCTTCGTAACGCTCCGCCGAGTTCAAGCGACTACGCTAGCCTATGATGCCCTTGGTGCTGGGGATATCGTCCGAGCGACGAGGGTCCATCGTGAGGGCCATTCTCATGGCTCGTGCCATTGCCTTGAACAGAGCCTCAGCCTTGTGGTGATTGCTCTCCCCTGCCAGGACACGCACGTGTATGTTGAATCTCCCCTGCTGAGCCAGCGACTCCAAGAAATGGTCCACCAGGTCGGGCGTCAGTCCGCCCATGTCACCCTCGCCCAGGTGCGTGTCGAGCACGGCGTAGCCGCGACCACTGAAGTCTACAGCCACCAGAGCAAGCGCTTCGTCCAGGGGGACGTATGCGTGGCCCATGCGGGTGATTCCGCGGGCTTCGCCGACGGCCTCGGCGAAGCCCCGGCCGAGGAGGATAGCGGTGTCCTCCACCAGGTGGTGCCAGCCCACGTTCGTGTCACCCTTTGCATTCAGCTTCAAGTCGATGAGACCGTGACGGGAGAGCTGAGCCAGCATGTGGTCCAGCATGCCGTTTCCAGTTTCGATCTCGTACTGGCCGGTACCGTCAAGGTTGATCTCCACGGATATCTTGGTCTCGCCGGTCTCCCGGTTCAAGCTGGCTGTTCGCGATGATGTCAATTGCTGTCCTTTCGGTGACTTGCTCAGGCGTCGCGATAGGCCTGGTCGCGCTTTCGGACGCGCTCCAGTATCGCGGTGTCGAAGGGTGCGAGGGAGTAGCCTCGGGGTTGCGGCGACCTGGCGTCGATTCCCAGGGCATCCAGGACTATGGGTTCCGAGTAATAGCCTGCGTAGGTGCGTCGCAGCAGCTCGGTGAAGCCAGGGCCATTTGCAGACTCGATCTGCTGTAGTACGCCAGTCTTCCGGTCGATGCTGAGGCTACCAAATGACGCTGCATAATCGGTTTGGCTGATTGCCTCTATGGCCGAGAGAAGGTCTGTTAGGATCCGCCTTAACGGTAGCGAAGCTCCCCCGGAGCAATCGAGGTATTTCACCACGCCAACGTCTCCCGCCCCTGGCAGGCCATCGTGAGTCGGCACCAGGCGGTTCAGTACCTGCGCCGCTAGGTTCCGCTGGGCTTCGGACATGAAATTTTTCGTATTGCCCATTTTGCTCTCTCTCACAGCCATACTACCGATTTACCGGGCTCAGGTCTCTACCCTGGCGGGTCTACTTGTTGCGACTCTCCCGCTCTCCAATGACGCGCGCGCTGCGTGCTCCTACGACACACCGTGACGGGCCTCGGCTCGAAACCGGTCTGCCATGTAGAGCGCGATCGCCTGTATGGTCGATGTTGGGTTAACTGCCCCGCCCGTTACCAGGACGCTGCCGTCTATGACGTACAGGTTGGGCACGTCGTGGGACCGGCCGGATGCATCTACCACGGAATTTTGCGGATCGGCCCCCATGCGCGCGGTGCCCATCAGATGCCAGCCAGCGGGTCTCAGGAGCGGGTTGGCGATCACTTGCCTCGCTCCCGCGGCCTCGAGAACCTGTGTGGCTCTGTTGATCCCATCGTCTAGCATCCGCCTACTGTTCTCGCTGAGGGCATATGACACCTTGGGCGATGGGATGCCGTCACTGTCGGTGAGGGAGGCATCAAGAGTCACTGCGTTGTGTGGCTCGGGGAGATCCTCCCCAATGACGCACAGTGTGGCAGTGTGTCCGAGACGTTCGGAAAATGCCTCGCTGTGGCCGTCTCCCCAACTGATCGGCCCGTGGCCGCCCAGGCCACCCAGGGCTGTGTTGACCGGCCCAGCGCTCCTGGCGATTTGGAACGTATATCCACGGACGAAGTCTCTTGATTCGTCCGTTTCGTAGAATTCCTGACTGAGGATGGAGCCGCCGATCGGCCCTTTGAAGCCATCGAGCTGCTCGTCGAAGACGCCGGTGACCATCGCGTACGGATGGTACATCAGGTTCTTGCCCACGAGACCACTACTATTGGCGAGGCCGTTTGGGAACCTTGACGCCGCCGAGTTCAGGAGCAGTC
>CAUZNX010000085.1:0-6146 GCA_963580905.1 Dehalococcoidia bacterium
GAGTATCGATAGTGGGGTGGCACACCCGGCCAGTGGAATTGGTTCTGGCCGAGGATTTCTTGTACAAGGAACTGGACGTCCTGGCGTCAAGTCAGGCCGGACCCGCAGGAGATCCGCCGCCCGAGCAGCTCCGGTGGACGGGACTACGCAACAAGCGACTGGTGATCGATTATCTGGGTGAGGGACGCCTGCGGACTGACGGGCTTGTTTCCCACGTGCTGGACTATACGGAGGCCCGACGGGCCTACGAGATGATCGACAAAAAAACCGAGCCTTCGATGCAGGTCGTCCTGCGCTGGGATGGGAAGGGGCACGGAGGCACGTCGTGATACGCGCCGGGTACATCTTAGCCATCGACCAGGGCACCACAGGGACCACCGCACTGCTGGTGGACGGCTCGGGGCGCGTCGTGTGGCAGACGAGTCAGGAGATAGAGCAGGTATACCCGCAGCCCGGCTGGGTCGAGCACGACCCCGAGGAGCTGTTCGACTCTTGCATGGCGGTCGTCGACGAACTGTTGGAGGAAACGGAGACCGATCCCCGGCAGATTGAGGCCGTGGGGATCGCAAACCAACGCGAGACGACGCTCGTCTGGGACCGCGAAACCGGTGAGCCGGTACACAACGCGATCGTTTGGCAGTGCAGGCGCTCTGCGCCGCTGTGTGAGGCGATGAAGGCGCAGGGCCTGGAGACAATGGTCCGCGCCAAGACCGGCCTACCCATCGACGCATATTTTTCGGCTACGAAGCTCAGATGGCTGCTGGACGCCATTCCGAACGGTCAGCGGCGGGCGGAGTCCGGTGAGCTGGCTTTCGGGACCGTGGATAGCTGGCTGCTGTGGAAGCTCACCAATGGCGCGATTCACGCCACGGATACCACCAACGCTGCCCGTACGATGCTGTACGACATAGATGAGCTCACGTGGGACCCAGAGCTACTGGGAGCCCTCGATATCCCTCTTGCACTGCTACCTGAGGTTAGACCGTCGAGCGGGGTGTTCGGGCACACGTCGGGGGAGTTGTTCAGGGGTCAGGGAATCCCTATTTCGGGCATGGCAGGCGACCAGCATGCCGCGCTCTTCGGCCAGGCGTGTTTCCAGCCTGGTATGGCAAAGAACACCTATGGCACCGGCTCATTCGTGCTGACCAACACCGGGGCCAATCGCGTCCAGTCGGGGTCCGGGATGATTTCGACGATAGCGTGGCAGATCGGCGATGAGGTGACCTACGCCCTGGAGGGCAGCATCTTTGCGACGGGATCGACGGTGCAGTGGCTGAGGGACGGGCTAGGACTGATAGCTGAGGCGTCTGAGACGGATGCACTGGCGCGGACCGTGCCCGACAATGGCGACGTCTACATGGTGCCAGCGTTCACGGGGCTGGGTGCGCCTCACTGGGACATGGATGCCAGGGGCGCAATATTGGGAATCACGCGCGGTACTAATCGTGGTCACTTTGCGAGGGCTGCACTGGAGTCGATGGCCTATCAGACCAGGGATGTGGTGGACGCGATATCGAAGGACACACGCCAGGGGGTGCCGCTACTGCGAGTGGACGGCGGGGGTACGGCCTCTGAGCTGATGATGCAGTTCCAGGCGGACATTCTTGGCATTCCGATAGAGCGGAGCGCGGTGCCGGAGACCACTGCGCTCGGAGCGGCCTATCTGGCAGGGCTGGCGGTGGGATTCTGGAGCGGCCTAGACGAGATCGCAGATTATTGGCGCAGCGACGCGAGGTTCGAGCCCGCAATGGAGGACGCCGAGCGCGAGCGGCTGTACTCAGGATGGCAGCGTGCAGTGCTGCGCACGCTTAGGGGGGCGGGGGTGGTGCCAGCGCCACCTAGCTGATGCTAGGACAGCGGGCGGATTCGGATGGCGGTGGTATAATCTGCCGAGCACTTGGAGGGGGCCGGTCGCTCCTCCGATTGAACAGCAGCAAACACAGAGGTAGAACATGACCCAGTTCGACGATGCGGCCGAGATCTATCGCGCAATTGGCGTGACTCCAGCCATTAACGCGTCCGGCACGACCACCGCCTATGGGGGCACGAAGCTGCGCTCCGAGGTGATGGATGTCATGAACAAGGCTTCCACGGTTCTGGTGGACATCCACGAGCTGAATCGCAAGGTCGGCGCACTGATAGCTGAGGCCATCGGCGCCGAGGCGGCGTTCGTATGCAGTGGGTCCGCTGGTGGTCTGGTGCTGCAGGCCGCTGCGTGCATCGCCGGGTCAGATCCCGCAAGGATGTCACAACTTCCTGACACGACGGGTCTCAAGGACGAGATCATCATCCAGAACAGCCACCGGTTTGCCTACGACCAGGCATATCGCGTCGCAGGCGCCAAGCTGGTGGGCATCGGTACAGGTCGAAGTTGTCACCCCTGGCAGCTCGAGGCAGCCTACACCGAACAAACCGCTGCTGTTGCGTACCTGTTCTCTCCTTTTTTGACGAGGAAGGCGATTCCACTTGAGGATGTCTGTGAGAGCGCCCACGCGCGCGGTGTGCCCGTCATCGTGGACGCGGCCTCGATGCTTCCGCCGCGCGAAAACCTGCGCAAGTACCTGGCCATGGGAGCCGACATGGTGGTGTACAGCGGCGGGAAGTCCATCCGAGGGCCACAGGGCACCGGAATCCTGTGCGGTCGGGCGGACCTGATCGAGGCGGCGGTGGCGAATGCGGCCCCGGGGCAGTTCCTGGGCAGGGGCATGAAGGTCGCCAAAGAAGAGGTTGTGGGACTTCTCCACGCGCTCCAGATATTCATGGGCGAGGACGAGGAGGCCGAGAACGAGCGTTACTACGAAATGGGACTAACGGTTGTGGACGCCCTGATCGAGGTCCCGGGTGTCGACGTTGAAGTGAGGCACGACCGACACGACTACCACATTCCGATTGCGGTGATGACATTGACGGACGATTGGAACGGGCCGTCTCGCGACGAGATTACGGCCCGGCTGGCGGATAGCGATCCACGGGTGTACCTCCACACGCTGGGGAACCCTGACGAGCTTGGTGTGGACCCGACGAACCTCAACGATGGGGATCTCGACGTTGTGATCAAGACCCTTCGGGAGGCCTTGCTCAGCAGCTAGTGGTTCGGTTGAAGTAGCATCCGGGGTTGGATGGCCGAGCGTAGACTTCTACGTAGGCCCGCGCTATGTTTGGTGACCCTGCGTGAGGCTGGAACATCCGGGGCTCTATGCCAATTTCGCTAGCTGAAAGGGTTCGGGCGTGGCCGCCGCCGTGATTTCGGTTTGGAGCTGGCGCGGGTTCCGGCGCATATGGCGTTCTGGTTCGGGCGGTTCCAGTTCCACCGGGACACGGAGGTATGTGGTTGTGGTGAGTAGGTAGGGGGTTGAATTTGCTGCCCCTACCCTTTAAAAAAAGAGAATGTGTTATTTGTGAGGGACACCCTCACACTCCCGGCAAATGGGGCTCCGCCCCTCTGCACACCCCGATCAAGGCTACCAGCACCGCAGCACTGATCAGCGGGTGAACTTGCTGCCCCTCCCCTTTTTAAGAAAAGAAAATGTGTTATTTTTGAGGGGCACCCTCACACTCCCGGCAAAGGGGCTCCGCCCCTCTGCACACCCCGATGAAGGCTACGAGCACCGCAGCGCTGATCAGGATGTGCCCAGCCCCGTCCGACACGGCGTGCGCAGCACCGGAGCGCCGGATCAGGATATGCCCAGCCCCGCCCGACACAGCGTGCGCAGCACCCGTGTTACAATCGGCGTCGTGCGATTTGGGGCTTGTAAATCAGCTGATTGAGAGAACATAAATGCTAGACAGGTTCAAGGTCCCGGAGGCCGATCAGGTGCGCATTCCGGAGCCGTCGCTGCGGCGAACCGTGGAGGCGGTCTTCGAGAAGATGGGCGTTTCGGAGGAAGAATCAAAGATCGGCGCGGACACACTGGTCATGTCTGACCTCAGGGGCGTCGAGACCCACGGGGTCTCGAACATGCTGCGGATCTACGTTCAGCAGTACACCGAGGGGGATCTCAACCCGAGGCCTGTGTGGACGATCGAGCGGGAGGCACCTGGCACGGCAACGATCAACGGTGATCATGGGCTAGCGATAATACTCGGACCGAAGGCAATGCGTGTTGCGATGGGCAAGGCGAAAGATGTCGGCATAGGTGCCGTGACTCTGTATAACACCGGCCATTCCGGCCCCATCGGCCACCATTCGATGCTAGCGGTCGAAGAGGACATGATAGGCATCACCATGACGGCCGGAGGTGTCAAAATCGCGCCAACATTTGCCGCCGAGGCTCGCTACGGGACGAACCCAATAGCTATGGCTGCCCCCGGTAGGAACGAAGCGCCATTCCTTTTCGACGCTGCGACGAGCACGATCGCCGCCAACAAGGTCAATTTGGCCGCGCGGATCGGCGCAGATCTGCTACCCGGCTGGATCGCGGATTTGAACGGCGTACCCAACGCTGAGAGCGTTCCGGTACCAGAGGCATTCGACGACTACTTTCTTCTCCCACTGGGGGGGACCAGAGAGCAGGGGTCTCACAAGGGATACGGCTTAGGCATGATGGTCGAAATAATGGGCGCGCTCCTATCCGGCGGCACGCCGCACATGCTCGAGAGCACGGCATGGTCGCAGCATTACTTCTCTGCATACAACATCGAGTCGTTCACAGACGTGGACGAGTTCAAAGACAAGATGGATTTGACCCTGCGCATGCTGCGCACGACGAAGCCAGCGCCGGGCCACGAGCGGGTGATGTACCCGGGGCTGTCTGAGTATGAGGAAGAGACCGATAGGCGTGCGAACGGGATACCGCTGCACTCGGAGGTGGTGGAGTGGTTTGACCACATCACGAGTGAACTGAACCTACCTCGCCTCGAGAGGGTCGACAGCTAGAATTTAGATAGCGGGTAGTTATTGCGAAGCAGCGCCAACGTTGGCGCTGCTTTGTGTTTATGGGACTCCTGAGACCTGATCCTTGTGCTTGTGCATCCAACTGTTCGTGAGGTTGTCTCTACCTCATTCTTTGTAGAATATCCCTACCCATCGTAGTGCTACGAACGCCTGGAGGTAATGAATTCATGTCTTTGTCACCGATGCAAATCAAGGAACTTTTGGACTCCAACCTTCACCACTCGTGTGAAGGGATTCGGAGTGACCAGGTGTGCGTGAGGATCGCCGCCATCGGGGAGCTGCCGTCGCGATTCGGGGACTTCCAGGTGGTTGCGTTCTACAACAACCGTGACAAGGAGGAGCATGCCGCCTTCATACACGGGGACGTATGCGACGCGGAGGATGTGCCGCTGCGGGTGCACTCGGAGTGCCTCACTGGCGACGCCATCGGGTCTCTGCGGTGCGATTGCCGCGACCAGTTGGAGGAGTCGCTGAAGGTGGTCGGACAGGCCGAAAAGGGGGTTGTGCTCTACCTGCGGCAGGAGGGACGGGGCATCGGTTTCATAAACAAGATTCGGGCCTATGGCCTTCAGGATCACGGGTACGACACGGTCGAGGCCAACGTCGCCCTGGGTTTCAGGGACGACGAGCGTGAGTACGGCGTGGCTGCCCACATGATCCAGTCGCTCAGGATTAAGTCGATCCAGCTCCTGACCAATAATCCGCGTAAGATCAACGAGCTATCGCAGTACGGCATCAAAATCACAGAGCGCGTGCCGCTGATAATCCCGCCGAACCCCAGCAATCAATTTTACCTTGAGACGAAGGCGACGAAGTCGGGGCACCTGATCGATGTCAACGGCAAGGAGAGGCTGCTAGAACAGGGAGACCGGCCCATTGTAGAGGGCGCGACGGTGGAGCAGATTGAGTCGTTGCACGGGGCCTAACGTGGGTTCCCCGTACGGGGAGGCGTACGACATCGGGATGTAGGTGATATGCCGCGCCATCCGCGAGATAGCAGGAGATCAAGATGAATTTCGAAGATCGTGTAGCTGTGATTACGGGAGCAGGCGGCTCCCTCGGGGGTGCGGTGGCACGACGACTGGCGGACGGTGGCGCGCGGCTAGCGCTGCTAAGGCGTAGTGCTGAGGGCCTGGAGGAGCTGGCCGGTGAATTGGGTGTTGCTGAGGACCGCTATATGGTTTCGTCCGTCGATCTTTCGGAGCCTGCCTCGGCCCAGGAGGCGGCGGCGGCGGTGATGGAGCGCTTTGGG
>CAUZNX010000086.1:0-6040 GCA_963580905.1 Dehalococcoidia bacterium
ATTCGAGCCAAAGGGTGAGCACGGCTCGACCTTTGGCGGCAATGCGCTGACCTGCGCTGCCGCTAACGCTTCTACAAGATTCATCATCGACAACGACATCTCCGCCAACGCCCGCGACGTTGGCGAGTACCTCATGTCCGGCCTAAAGAGGATGTGGGACTCCCACGACTTCATCACGGACGTACGCGGCATGGGCCTCCTGATCGCCGTTGAGTTCAGTTCTGAAATGTCGGCTGAGGCGCTGACCGCCTGCAACAATGCCGGACTGCTTCTCAACGCACCACGGCCCACAGCCATCAGGCTCATGCCACCGTTGACCCTCACCAAGGCCGAGGTAGACACAGCTCTCGAACGCCTCGAGGCTGGACTGGTCGAGGCTGCAAAGGCGGCTGCCCAGTGAACTGGCGCGAACTTCAAGACAATGACGTAACGGTCGTGGGCGGTGCCGTATCCGGCGGTCTGGATAGCTGCACCGTCGCTCGCTGGCTCTCCGATAAGGGGTTCACCGTTGAGGCTTTCACGGTGGACCTGGGCCAGCCCGACGAAGAGAATCTGGACGCCGTCGTCGATCGCATGCTGGGTTGCGGCGCGGCCTCAGCAGTAGTCCTGGATGGCCGGGAGCCGCTGGCTCAAGCCGGACTGAAGGTTCTTCAGTCCCAGGCGAGGTACGAAGGCGGCTACTGGAATACAACCGGAATAGCCCGGCCTGTTACGGTGGGCGCAATCCTCTCGGAGCTACATGGTCGGGACATTGGTGTTCTGTTTCATGGGGCTACCGGCAGGGGAAACGACCAGGTGAGGTTCCAGCTCACCTCCAACATGCTGGATCCGGAATTGACCGTGTATGCCCCGTGGCGCGACCCTGAATTCGTCGCAGAGTTCCCGGGTCGTCAACAGATGCTCGATTATTGCGAGGCCAAGTCCCTCCCGATCAAGCCGCCCGGCGAGTCGCGCTACTCGACTGACGCGAATTTCCTGGGCCTCACCCACGAGGCGGGCGATCTTGAGGACGTGACGTTGCCGCCATTTTTCCTTGAGCCCGGAATGGGTGTCTGGCCCTGGGATGCCCCGGACCAGCCCCAGACCATCACTGTGCGGTGGGAGGCGGGCGTCCCCGTGGCCCTCGACGGCGTGGAGATGGGCCTGGTCGCGATGTTCGAGGCCGCCAATGCCGCTGCCGGCAAACATGCCGTCGGAATCGGGACTCATGTCATAGAGAACCGCTTTGTGGGGGTCAAGTCTCGCGGCATCTACGAGGCCCCTGGAATGGAGTTGCTGGGAGCGAGCTACGAGTTCCTGTTGCAGTTTGTCCTCGACCGGCGTTCACGTGACCTGCTGAACGACCTATCCCGGACGATCAGCACGCAGATATACCAGGGCTATTGGCAGGATCTGGCAACGACGTCGGCCCTGGCAGCGCTTGAGCCCATTACACGGCTGGCGACCGGCACGATTTCAGTCCGCCTCTACAGAGGTACGGTTTTCTTCGAGTCTGCTGAGGACACCCCAGAGGCCATGCCTCACTCCCTGTACACTGACGACTCCTCCATGGAGGCGCTTGGCTCTTACGACCACGCCGACGCGGAGGGTTTCTTGAGGGTGCTGGGCGTTTCCGCCAAGAACGTCGGCTCACGCCAGGTGCCAGATCTAGACAGGTCTGAGTAGCAACAGTAAAGACATATGGTGATACTTAAATGATCCACGACGGTAGGGCAAACTTCGGCGGATATCTTGAGGACTTCGTGCCCGGCGACATATACAAGCACTGGCCCGGCAAGACCGTCACCGAGGCCGACAACCACCTGTTCTCTCTCATCACAATGAACAGCAGCCCGCTGCACATCGACGAGGCCTACATGGCCGAACACCAGCACGGCCAGATCCTGGTCGTCGGCCCCCTTGTGATCAGCCTGCTGGTTGGCATGAGTGTGCGTGACACCTCCGGGAAGGCCGTCGCCAACCTTGAGTACGAAAAGATCACCCACGATGCGCCGGTCTTCCAAGGCGATACGATATATGGCGAGTCCGAGATACTGGAGACTCGCGAGTCTCGGTCTCGTCCAGACCGCGGAATCGTATATATGGAGAGCCGGGCGTTCAATCAGGACGGCGTCAAGGTCGTGACTCTCCGCCGCCGCTTCCTGGTCCCGAAGCGTCCCTAGAACGCTGTGAAAAGATGGGTGTGTAGAGGGGCGCAGCCCCTTTGCCGGGAGTGTGAGGGTGCCCCTCACATACCAATATTATTTTTCTTTTAGTAAAATGACAGGCGAGTTGGCCACAGGGGTTTATCCACACCCTGCCAGCAGATCGAACAAGCCCCCAGAGGTTCCCGTGATGCTCCACAACGACCACTTAGCCTACACCGTCTCTCTCCACTATGACCGCAGGCTTTACAAGCACGACATAACGGGATCGACGGCCCACGTCCGCATGTTGGCCAAACAGGGGATATTGCCGCAGGCCGATGCCGACCTGATAGCAGACGGCCTTGTGCAGGTGCGGGACGAGATCGAGGCCGGAAACTTCCCGTGGCGCGACGAGCTCGAAGACATCCACATGAACATCGAGCGCCGTCTGTTCGACAAGATCGGTGATGTCGCTGGAAAGCTTCACACAGCCCGTTCGCGAAACGACCAGGTCTCCACAGACATGCGCCTCTACACCAAAGAGGCGATCCGGGAACTGGTTGGGGGTGTTCATGATCTGCGGCAAGCCCTTGTTGGCAAGGCCGGAGACCACACCACGACTATCATGCCGGGCTACACCCATGTCCAGCGCGCCCAGCCCGTCTACTTCGCCCACCACATGCTGGCATACTTTGAGATGCTGGACCGGGACCGGGAGCGCCTGGTGCAGGCCCAGTCCAGGGCCGACGTGATGCCCCTGGGCTCCGGGGCGCTGGCAGGCGTGCCATATCCGATAGACCGCGAGATGGTGGCTCGGGAACTAGGTTTTGCGAGCATCAGCGCCAACAGCATGGATGCCGTCTCGGACCGCGATTTCGTCCTCGATCTCCTGTCCGCTGCTTCAACATGCATGATGCATCTGTCGCGGCTGGCCGAGGAGCTGGTGCTCTGGTCCTCCGAGGAGTTCGGCTTCATCCGGCTCCACAACGACTACACGACCGGTAGCAGCATGATGCCTCAGAAGCGCAACCCCGATTTCGCAGAGCTGGCTCGCGGCAAGACAGGCAGGGTGTTCGGCCACCTCGTCGCGATGCTGACTGTCATGAAGGGCCTGCCAATGACCTACGATCGCGACATGCAGGAGGACAAGGAGGCGCTCTTCGACACAGTCGACGTGCTCCAGTCCACCCTGGCCGTGATGACAGGGATGGTGTCAACGTTGGATCTGAATGTCGAGCGGCTCAGGGAAGCTGCGGAGGGCGGGAACTCCCTGGCGACCGACATCGCAGACTACCTGGTTATCCGTGGGATGCCATTCAGGGAGGCCCACGGCGTTGTCGCTGCCCTCTCTGAGCAGGCAGGCGACGAGGGTAAAAAGCTCAACGAACTGTCCCTTGACGCCTACCGGAACCACTCCACGCTATTTGACGAGAGTGTGCGGTCTATAAATGTGACGACATCGCTGGAGGCGCGGAACGTACCCGGAGGCACCGCCTCGGGTCGTGTTGCCAGCGCGGTCCAGGCGGCTAGAGAGACGCTGGAGGCGGAGAATGGCTGACCGAGCCGTGAAAATCGCGCCCTCGATCCTCTCGGCGGACTTCAGCCGGCTGGGCGAGCAGATCGCCGAGGCCGCCGCTGGCGGCGCCGATTACATTCACATGGACATCATGGACGGCCACTTCGTTCCAGCCCTGACCTTCGGTCCGATGGTGGTCAAGGCGGTGCGTCGCTGGACCGACGTCACCCTCGACATCCACATGATGCTCGAGGAGCCGGAACTCTATATCGATGAGCTCGCCGAAGCCGGCGCCGATTCGCTCACGGTGCACGCCGAGGCCACAACCCACCTCCATCGCATCGTGCAGCAGATCAAGGACGCTGGAATGCGAGCAGGTGTAGCCCTCAACCCCGCGACACCCCTGTCTACAATCACCGAGGTCCTACCAGACCTGGATCTGCTATTGGTCATGTCGGTCAACCCCGGTTTCGGCGGGCAGCCCTTCATCGCGGCATCCGTCGACAAGATCGCACGGGCCCGCAAAATGCTGGATGATGCAGGGCTGGCGACCGAACTAGAGGTGGACGGCGGCATAGGCCCAGCAACGGCTGGTAGCGTAGCAGCGGCCGGAGCCAGCGTCCTAGTGGCTGGCTCAGCCGTCTATGGCGACCCCGCAGGCATTGCGGCGGCCATCACAGGTATCAGGGAAGCGGCGAACGCTGGGTAGGGGCTATTGCTACGGTAAACACCAATCGTAAGGGCGTTCAATTGAACGCCCTCTTGAAGGCCTGTCATTGACGCACACTATCGACAACCACACGCGCCGCTCCCACCGACTGAAGGATTACGACTATGCCAGTCTAGGTGCATACTTCGTGACCATCTGCACGAAGGAACGCCGACCCTTCTTCGATCACCCCGATATCAGGTCAATCGCCGAGCGATGCTGGCTGGAAATCCCGCGCCATCATTCAGGCGTAGACCTGGACACATGGGTGATTATGCCCGACCACGTCCACGGGATCGTCTGGTTTACGGGGGCAGGCGTTCAGTTGAACGCACCTACGACCAGAAGGAATCCCACGGACCCCTATTCGACGATGTCGCCGACGCGCGATAGTCTAGGGACCGTGATAAGAACCTTCAAGGCCGCGGTCACGACACTATGTCGTCGTGGAGGATTTGCGGACTTCGGCTGGCAGAGAAGTTACTACGATCGCGTCATCCGCGATGAGCGTGAGCTAGAGCGAACTCGCGAGTACATCGAGCAGAACCCACTGCAACCCTGACGGTGCCAGGCTCTCTGCAGACGGCTCGTCGCAGGGGTGTTTAACTGAACGCCCCTCTTTCCTTAACCCCCCAGTGCCCTGGCCGCAGATTCCACCGTTGCGTCGATGTCTGCTTCGGTGTGGGCTGTCGACACGAAGAGCGCCTCGAATGGCGAGGGGGGCAGGTATACGCCTTCCTCGATCATCGCGTGGAAGAAGCGTCCGAAACCCTCCTTGTCGGAGGCTGACACACCGCTCCAACCCTCTACAGGACCTGGGTTGAAGAACAGTGTCATAATCGATCCGGTGCGATTTATGGTGAGCGGTGTGCCAGAGTTGTCGAAGGTCCTCCGCAGACCTTCTTCGAGCCTTGTCGCAAGGGTGTCGATCTTGTCGTACACCCCTGGCTTGGCCAGCAGTTCCAGCGTCTTGGCCCCCGCCGCCATTGCAACAGGATTTCCGGAGAGCGTGCCAGCCTGGTACATCGGGCCCAGGGGCGAGACAGTCTCCATAACCTCTGCGCGTCCGCCGTACGCCCCAACGGGCATCCCCCCGCCCACGATCTTACCGAGACAGGTGATGTCCGGCACGACACCGTTGAGCGATTGTGCGCCGCCATAGGCAAGGCGGAACCCAGTGATAACCTCGTCGAAGATCAGCAGCGCACCCGCGTCTTCGGTCAGCCGGCGCAGGCCCTCCAGGAAACCGGGAGCCGGGGGCACCACGCCCATGTTCGCGGCCACTGGCTCCACGATCACGCACGCGATCTCCTCGCCGACGGCATCGAATAGCGCTTCGACCGAGTCAAGGTCGTTGTAGACGGCCACTAGCGTGTCGGCCGAGAGTGACGCGGTCACACCGGCGCTGTCGGGCACCCCGTGGGCCAAAGCGCCAGACCCGGCGCTGACGAGCAGCGAGTCGGCATGGCCGTGGTAGCCGCCGCCAAATTTCACAATCTTGTCGCGTCCGGTGAAGGCTCGTGCCAGTCTGAGCGCGCTCATCCCGGCCTCTGTCCCGGAGCTGACGAACCTGACCAGGTCGATGGAGTCGATGGAGTCCACTACCAGGCTGGCGAGCTTGTTCTCCGCCTCTGTGGGCGCGCCGAAGCTGGTCCCCGCGTCCACCGCTGCCTTTACCGCGTCCAGCAC
>CAUZNX010000087.1:0-5996 GCA_963580905.1 Dehalococcoidia bacterium
CCTCCCAGGGGACGTGGTCGCCGCAGCAGCCATCGCCTTCGTGGACAAGAGCTGGCTAGACTCCAACCAGGTTCACAAGTGGTCGATACAGTTCAGCCGCTTCGACGAAAACCTGGACGCCTGGGTTCCGTCGCCGTCCAAACGCATCAGGGAGGACGAAGATCGCCTCACATTTGCAGTTGTGGTGCCCGGCTTCTCTACCTTTGCCATTACCGGCAGCCGAGACCTGCCAGACCTGCCTTTTGCGATAGCAAACCTACGCGTCGGGCCAGAGTCTCCCATGGAGGGCAAGTAGATTGACGTGGTGGCTAGTGTAAGCAATTCCGATGCCGAGACAGCCGTGTACCCGGCAGTACTGTGGGTGGACGGTTCCATCGAGGCTGCCAAAACGGTGTCCGTCGACGCCGGTGGAACTGCGGAGGTCGCGTTCGCCCTACGCAGGCCGGCAGGCACGTATTCGATACGACTCGGACGACAGATCACCGAGGTGAGCGTAGCCGCTCCGATCCCCCGACTTCCCGCGACTGGAGCTATCGCCCCAACGACCAGTATTCTGGCACTAGCCGGGGTCGCAGGGCTGCTGCTGCTAATTGCAGGGTTCAGACTACGACGTCGTCCCCACTAGCAACCCACAGTACCGTAGGGGCCACGCAACTGTGAGTGCCCATTTGCGGACCCCACCACCCCAGACCCTTCGCTCGGCTCAGGGTGACATGGGGTGTCGGACCAGCCCCTCCTAGATCACGCCGCTCCGGTCCACAACATTGCCGCCCTGGAACACGTCCACGACGTTTCGTAGTGCTTTGACATCCTGCGAAGGGTCACCGTCAACCACCAGCACGTCGGCCTGCTTCCCGGCCTCCAGCGTGCCTACCTCGTCCTCGACCCATGACGAGCGGGCAGAGTCACGAGTACCCGAAACGATAGCTTCCATCGGGGTCATTCCGATATCGGAGTGGGCCAGGATCTCGTCCTGGAAACTGGTCCCGCCCAGCTTGTACCACATCCAGGAGGCGTCAGAGCCTGCAATCAGAGTTACGCCGTCGGCCCGAACGCGGGCCCAGTAGGCGACGTCCTCTTCCCACTTGCTGTTGTACTTGTCTACAGAGGCCTGCTCCTCTTCGGTGAGCAATCTGGTTTTCGCCATCTCCTCGAGTTGCCAGATGCGTTCGCGCGCCTGGTGAATCGTGGGATTGAGGAATATGTCATTTTTTGCCATCTGCTCGCTCAACTCCGGATCGTAGACAACCGAGCCATCAGGCTCGTGATGCGTACCGTGGATGACGGTATCGACGCCGCCATCAACGGCATTGCGGATGCCCTCGGTGTTGGTGCAGTGGGCAGCCACGTGAATGCCGAACTTATGCGCCTCGTCTGCTATGGCCCTAATCTCCTCCATGGTGAAGGACGGCCTGCTTGCGATGGATGTCCTGGTGGAGCCACCGGTGGCGGTTACCTTGATGAAATCGACGCCTTCCTTCACCAGTTGGCGCACGGCCGCGCGGCCCTCGACGGTCCCGGTTGCCGTGGTGCCGAAGTAGTTGAGATGGCCGCCTATGATGGCAATCGGCCGACCAGCGAGGACGAGCTTCGGGCCCACCGTGATGCCCATCTCGATTGCCTGGCGCAGCATCAACGTGGTCTGGTTTTTTGCACCGCAATCACGCACGGTCGTGACGCCAGAATACAGGTGAGCCCTGGCGTTGCGAGCGGCCTGCAGCGTCAAAATCTCGTCGGGCAGCGTCGTCAGCTCGTCGCCCGCGCGACCGTCACCGATACCGATCAGATGGACGTGGCCATCGACGAGTCCGGGAAGTACAGTCTGATTTTCGTAGACATGCTCCTCGACGTGGGCACCCTCCGGCGCCGTTACGTTCTCCTCTGAACCCACGGCCTTGACCTTATCGCCCTCAATGAGTACCGCGCCCCTCTCGATAGGGGGACCGCCGTTGCCGTCAATTACTCTCGCCGCCTTTATCAGCTTGAATCCACCATCGCTGGCCATATGTGGTCCTCCTATTATTCGAGCGCCGTTGTCATGACAAGGGAGTGGGGCTAGGGACTGACATGTAAACCCAACAATCGCCGTGAGCTATCCGTGACTATGTGGAACGTGCTGGCGCGTGGCCGCTATCGGGGCCGTCGATCCACGATCAATGAGCTTGCCTGCCAGCATCACATCCGTCACGTTCCAAAGCGCGTTCAAGTCCTCGTCAGGATTGCCGGGCATGGCAATTACATCGGCCTGCTTACCAGGCTCCAGAGTGCCGACCTCGTCGTCGACTCCCAGCGCCTTTGCCGCTTCGCCCGTCACCGACTGCAGACCCTTCATGTTCGAGAGCCCGGCCATAGTCAGGCATTCGGTCTCGTACATCGTGTTCCCCAGCATGTAGTCACCCCAGGACGAGTCGGAACCGGTGATCAGCTTCAATCCCATATCAGTGAGCCTGCGGGCGTCCTCCATCCTGGACTCGAACTGGCGTGACTGGTCGTCAAGTTTGGACTGTTCGGCAGGCGTCAGGCCCGTGTCGGCCTTCTTATGCTCAAGCGCCCAGATGGTCGATCTGGGTACGTGCAGTGTCGGGTTGACGAATGCGCCCCGATTGCCGATCCGCTCTGCGACGTCTTCGCGGAAACGGTCCGTACCGTCAGCGTCTTTGAATATGCAGTGGATGATCATGTCTACGCCAGCATCGAGCGAATTGATGATGCCCTGTGTAGAGGAGCAGTGCGTGGCGGTGAGCTTGCCGAACTTGTGGGCCTCATCGACGATGGCACTCAGCTCGTCCACGTTGAAGGAGGGCAGCATCGGGAACGATGTCCTGGTGCTACCGCCCGTAGCGGTAATCTTGATGTAGTCAGCGCCCTCTTTCACCAGCTGGCGAACCATCGCCCTACCGGCCACAGGCCCCGTCGCCGGTGAACCCATGTAGTCCATGTGCCCACCGATGATCGCCACGGGACGCCCGCAGAGCACCATTCTAGGCCCGATCTCACGCCCATCCCTGATGGCGTCCCTGAGCCGCAACATGGTGACGTTCTTGGGACCGTTCTCTCGAAAGGTGGTGACGCCGGTCAGCAGCGATGTCCGCGCGTTGCGTGCCGACTTGAGGACGAGGATCTCGTCGGGCAGTGTGGCCAGGTCGTCGCCCGCACGGCCGTCGCCGAAGCCATTGTGATGGGTGTGACAATCGACCATGCCGGGCATGACCGTCTTGTCTGAGTAATCGAGATTCTTGACCGGAGCGCCTTCAGGGGCGGAGACGTCCTGTTCGCGGCCGACCGCCAAAATCGTGGAATCTTGGATCAGAATCGCCGCTCGCTCGATCGGCGGACCACCAAGCCCATCAATCAGACGACCAGCACGGATGAGGGTATGGGACCCTCGACCGCCTGTCATCGGGCCACTCGGCGGCTATCCGTTCTTGGGGTCATACTTGGGGGCCTCGGGATCAAACTTTGGGGCGCCATTCGCACCTGAGGTCCCCGGTGCATCGTCGCCAGGATCTTCCGAGCCCGGCTCGTCGTCGGGCATCTCCGCGTCTGGGGGAGGTACTGCCGCGTCGATTTTCTCGCGTATCAACTCTTCGGCCTCGGAATTCATTGGCAGATAGCCCATGCTGGCTACCGCGCCGTTGTTCATCATCACGTTCACGCTCTTGTAGCCGATGGCCCTGCCAAACATCCCGTGCTTCGTTTGAACGTCACTTATCCGCCACCAGGGCAATGGGTACGCCTTCGCGCTCGTTATGCCGCCGCGACGATAGACCAGGTACTCGTCAGCGATCGTGTACCGCGTCCGCCGCCACACAAAGTAGCGGGGGACGATGATAACGACCACGATCACGGCCGCAGTGACAGGCTCGGCAATCGCCAGATCGGGGACAATCATCGAGACTATCAGGAAGCCGATGAGCCACGGGGCAGATGCCCAGAACCAGGCCCATCGCACCTGCTTCACAATGAACCCCTCGGGCTCGACCCAATCCTGATCTTCCGGCTGGTCGTTTTCTTGTGCCATTTGGCTAGCTAATCTCCTAGCTGTAGTCGAGGCGAATTCAAGTCAATAGTATACAGGAACAATGGGACATTTACCGCAGGCCAGGGCGAGTCGACATCGTCAAAGAACGAATCTTATAGGCTGCTGTGCGGACTTCGCACACGCTGCGATGAGACTCCTACACACCATGGATGGCCTCCAGCAGGCCCCGGAGACGCTCGTTTTCGGTCTCCAGTCGCCTCTTCTCTGAGTCCGATTCCTGCAGACGGTCCAGCAGGTTGACCACCACCTCAACCCCTGCCAGGTTAACCCCCAGGTCGTCAATGAGGCTGCGCATTCGCCGCACTCGCTCGACGTCCCGGCGCGAATACACCCGCTGGCCACCGTTGGTCCGCGCCGGCTGTACCAGCCCCAGGCTCTCGTAATACCTAAGCGTCTGGGTCTGCACACCCACAATGCGCGCGGCCACACTGATGACGAAACAGGGCTCCTCGTATCCAAGCACCTCGTTCATCGACATCGCATGTCACCTCCGCTAAGACCGTAGCGCCTTCAGCTGCTGAAACAGGTCCAGCTCCTCGTCGGTCGGTTCTTTCGGAATCTGGGGCCGAATCACCACAAACATATCCCCAATGGTCTCAGATGCGCCGAGCTTCGGCATACCTTGCCCTGCAAGACGTATCCTCTTCCCACCCCGGGTGTTCGGTGGCACCTTAATCCGCAGTTTGCCCCGCAGCGTCTGGACCTCTACCTCGCCTCCGAGCACCGCGTCTTCCACCGGCACCTCTGCCTCCACAATCAAGTCCACCCCTTTTCGGGTATATCGGTTGTGAGGCATCACGGTCACGGTCAACAGCAGCTCCTGCTGGCCGCCTGGTTTTACCCGCACGACAGACCCGGTATACACGCCCGGGGGAATGCTGACCTCGATACGACGCTCGCTCCCACCAGCAGTGATGGTAACGGTACGCTTGGAGCCTTCCAGGGCCTCTTCCAGAGTCACATCAATACCCGTCTCCAGACGAACCGGGGGGGCCGGCCTTCGATGGCCTCCTCGCGAAAATCCGCCCAGGAGGTCATCAAAGTTTGAGAACGGATCGTGGACCCCGCCTCCGCCGCCATAGCGCCTCTGTTGCGCCTCGATCTGGTCGGCCTGCTTCCAGTTCTCCCCATACCTATCGAATGCCTTGCGGGACTCGACGTCCGAGAGCACCCCATAAGCCTCATTGATCTCCTTGAACTTCCCCTCGGCATTCTCGTCGCCCGGGTTAAGATCAGGGTGATGCTGCCGCGCAAGCCGCCTGAACGCCTGACGGATCTCTTTTTCGTCGGCGCCCTTCTTGACACCCAGTGTCCTGTAGTAGTCTGCCATCCGCTCGTACGTTGTCCTTCCGAGAGCTATCCGATTTGGTTGTCAATTTTAGCATAACTTCTCCGTCAACACCTCCTTATTTAAAGTATTTACTACAATATACTTGACGGGTCTTACTTATAGTATCTACAATAATTAACATGATGTATATGAGACGGACGAAGGAGGATTCAAATGGTTTTGCAGCGATGGGCCCCATTCACGGACACGAGACGATTCGAGTATGCACTGAACAGGCTGTGGCGGGACGGCGGCGTGCGAAACGGTGAGGACACTAGCTGGCGACTGCCCCTGGACGTAGCACAGGAGGCCGATAACATTGTCGTGAAGGCAACCATCCCCGGATTCAAGCCCGAGGACATCAAGGCAGGAATCGAGAACAACGTACTCACTATCAACGCGGAGACCTCATCCGAGGCCCAGGCCGAAGAGACGGAGTACCTGCTCAGGGAGCGAAGGACTGGCTCTTACCGACGATCAGTCCGACTACCGGACACGGTAAACGCAGACGGGGCAGAGTCCACATACGACAACGGTGTGCTGACCATCACCGTCCCAAAGCAGGAGGAGAAGAAGGCCAGGCAGATAGAGATCAAGGTAGCCTAACTACCACTGCAGACACGC
>CAUZNX010000088.1:0-5985 GCA_963580905.1 Dehalococcoidia bacterium
AGCACCTGCAACTCGCGCGGAGTAACCTCGGCCTGTGGGGCGCTCTGCTCACGAATGGCGGGCACACGAGCCGACAGACCGGGGTCTGCCACGACGAGACCCCTGGCAACGGTATTCAGTGTACTGGCGAGGGTTTCGGCGTCGAAATCACGCGATAACACGCCGCGAGCGCCCGCCGCCCAAGCGTCGGTCGCTCCCGACTCGTCACGGGCCAGGGCCACTACCGGCGCACCCAGGGCATCCAGGTCCGCTATGTGTTCTGGCGATTCATCCGCCGACCCGGACATGTCCCACACGATCGCGTCGGCACGGTACGGGTCGCCCAGGGAGTCGATTGAATCCAGGGCGTCTACCTAACCGGCCACAGTGCACCCTGGCTGCTCCCCCAGAAGGGCAGACAGCCCAGCACGGGCCAGGTTGGTCACGGGCAATGACAAGGACCCTCAGGTCGCCACCATCGGTGGTCATGCAACTATTGTATCAATGCGACGGGAACGGACCTTCGCCCGTCACCTGCGCAGGGTGCTCACAACCGAAATCACTACCCCAACTCCATTAGCCTCTCGATGCGGGTAGGTATGGTCCGCATCAGGATAAGCTTGGATCCGGTGGGAGGGGTGACGCTCAGCGTAAACGCATCGTCGTTGGTCAAACCGTACCCACTCACGTCGACCCTGAACTCAACCAATTCCCCCGTCTCAAGCAGGTTGTCGGCGTCGGCGAGCCCAAGATTCGTGTGGGTGTAGTTGATGATGTCGTCTGCCAAAGTATCTGAGTCCATGAAGCTCATGATTGTCTTGCCCCCGGTCATGTCTATAGGCTCACCACCCACGGCGTTCGAAAGGGTCAGGACGACATTGCCTATGGTGTAGGAGGTGTATGTTGCGCCAAGACGAGCGCCCGCATCGGGAGCAGTGTTGAAACTCAGGACGCCAGTATCATGGTCCAGCATGTAGTCGGCACCGAGGATCGTGGCAGTACCGTCGAGGTACACGACCACACCGTTCCCCGGAATTACCGGCACATCTGATAGGACGAATGCCGTCGAAGAGCCATCGCCCGTACCGACAAAGTCATGCCCGTGCCTGTAGTAGGCCCTGATAGCCGCGTCGGACGCCGGAGCCGCCGTGAAGGTGATGACACCAGTGTCATAGTTGAAGCTGTAATCCGTACCTCGCGCGTTTGCCACACCGCCAACGAATATCGTCTCGGAGTTGGACAGGACCGGCGTACTGGCCAGGCTGAATGTCGTGTCAACACCGTCTCCGTCCCCTACGGCCTCCGCTGTAACGGTAGTTAGCGCCTTGGTAGTTAATGTCGTCTCCAGCTTGACGCCACTCCGAAGCTCCAAACTGCCACCGGCCTCCGACAAGCTGGCGTCGAACGTCGACTCCACCTGGTCGGAGGATGCAAGCCCTGCAGAGAGCGTCGAGAACGCAAAGACGCTGGAAACCACCACAAAGGCGATCAGCACAATGGCAACTTCCAGCCCGGTCACGCCTCGCTGGTCGATGACCGTGCCCTGCAGGGCCTCTAAATATGGTGGTCTGCGGCTTCCCACTCCGTCCCTCTGGCAGATGGATTCCCAACCATCCGTAATATTGACGTGACGCCATGCGTCGGCCCCACCGTCCCAATTTAGGTCCGGCGAGCAACGATAACATCGTATCGGTTGTAGGGGAGAGGCAGACAGGGGATATTCCAACATGTTGGGTGAGGGATACCCCGCAATAGACCCACTCACAATCCTCCATGCAGATTCACCGTTGTACAATGTCGCAGTCTGGCTGCGCCGACCCACGGGAGAACATATGCTCAAAAAACTTGGTCGAATTACCAGGGCGGCCCGAAACGGGGACGACGAAAATGCGCCACCAGGTCAGTTCGTGACAGAAAAGTTTCCCGTGCTGACCTTCGGCCCGACCCAGAGCATCGACCTCGACAAATGGCGCTTCCGCATCTTCGGCCTGGTCGATGAAGAGGTGACTCTGGACTGGAAGCAGTTCATGGACCTGGAAAAAACCACGCTAGACGCCGAGTTCCACTGCGTTACACAGTGGAGCCGCCTGCAAAATACGTGGGAAGGCGTCGCGTTCACTGAGGTCATGAAACTGGTCAAGCCAGGGCCTGAGGCCTCGCATGTCATGGTGCACTGCTACGGTGGCTACACGACAAACATGTCACTGGATGTCGCCACCGACGATGACGTGCTCTACGCCTACAAACACGACGGCGCGGCGCTGGAGGCCGACCACGGCGGGCCGCTGAGGCTGGTGGTGCCAAAACGCTACGGATGGAAGAGCGCCAAGTGGGTCAACGGCATAGAGTTCATGGCAAACAACGCCCCAGGTTTCTGGGAGGTAAACGGGTACCACATGGAAGGCGACCCCTGGAAAGAGGAGCGCTTCTCACTCTAGAAATCAGTGTCTAGGTCCTTGGGGGCTCGGGGCTGCCTCCAGCACCAAGCGCCTGCCCCGACCAGGTCAGCACCAGCCCCGCCAGACCCAGCGTGCGCAGCACCGCCCAATCCAGCGCGCGCAGCGCCAGTACTTAGAAGCTGTAGGGGCACCATGGCTTGAGGGCCGTCGCAAACATCGTATCCCCCAGCGCCAAAGCCCCCTCCGACACCTGCTCCACGCGACCGGCATGAGACAGCGTTGTGAAAGAAACAGTGCCCAGGTAGGCCGCAGCTAGGTCCGCCGCCGATAGCGCCAGATCGGGCTTCATGTCCGTTGGACGGCACGTCGCGCCCTCCGGCCCGCCATCGAGAACATAGCGGCCATCGTTCCATGGGCAATATTCGTCGCGCACCTCAAGGACAAGCCGCCCCTCGCTCGAATATGTTCTGCCCGTCATCGCGGCGGGAAGATCCACAAGCCGCACCCACAGGCCATCGTACGGAGTGCGCTTCAATTGCCGCGGCTCCGCCATCATCCAGGGCAGAGGATCATCCACAGGCCGCTGATTTGCCCCTGTCGCGCTCATCAAGTCGACATCAAAGCAGAACCGCCACAGTGCAGCATGGGCCTCGTCCGTCGTCGAAATCAGCTCGCCAACACTCAAGCTAGTGCCGTTGATGCGGTAAGAGACATATCCGTCAAGATTCCCGCCTGTTCCGTAATATGCCACGTGGAAATAGGCGCTGGCCCCTCCGCGATCCGGAGGGTAATCGGTCACGATCCAGTCCCACATATCAGCCGGTCTCTCAATGGTCCCAGGACGCGACGCCGTAGCCCGCCGGTACACCTCGGGAAAAGTCGCGCGCATCTGCTTTGGCTCAACAAACTCCAGGCGGCCCCCGAGCTCGTAGGGCATTGCATACGCCGTGTACGGCCTTTCGACGCTCCACTTCTCGTGGACTGTAGCGATGCCGTAGCCAAAGCGGCCGTAGATGACACTCTCCGAGGCGGTGAGGGCCGCAAGGGGCTCGCCACGATCATGGACCCCCTTCAGCTGGTCCACCATCAGGGCGGTCAAGATGCCTCGCCTACGGTGGGTCGAGGCCACCGTGACGTCGAGAACCCCGGCCGTCGCTAGCTCGCCGCCGGGCACGTTCATACGAAAAGAGCGCGAGTGAGCCCCCCCAACCATGCTGCCATTTTCATAGGCCGCAAGGGAGCGATCGAACTCCTTCATGGATGGGCGCTTGGCCAGATCCTCGTCGCTGGGTGGCTGCCCGAAGGCCATCGACGTGGCTCTGATGAACCCCTCGGTCTCTTCAGGCGTGATGGCTCGAATCTCAAGGTCCATTGGTAATCACTCCGGCCGCCCCAAGACGGCTGACACAAGAAGACGCTCTGCGGCAAAAGGGTCGAAAGTGGAGTGTCCACCCCGGCATGCAGCGACAACACCAAGAAGGGCCTGGGAACAAAGAACCTAGTGTGCCGGCGGCCTCTCGCCCACTATGCGCTCGTAGTAGTCTCCGATGGGCTCCGAGGCGCGTCTTAACTCCGATTCGGCGACGGTCATCCTGGACATCAGCTCGGGCTTCTCACGTACGAAGGCCTCTCCGTACATCGTCCCCGCGAACCAACCGACGTTGCCCAGCGAGACTTCCATTCGCCGACGGGACCAGGCAGGGTAATGGCCCTGGCTGATGTACTTGTCCTCGGCCGCAATTCGCTTCTCGATCCAGTCGGTGACGTCGACTACAAAGTCGAACTCCTCGTTCTGAAAATAGACACCAGGGTAGTAGACGGTCGCTATTGCATGGGGCGCTTCGGTATCGCCGAAGACGGGATTAGCCGCCTGGCTGCGAGCCTCCAGGCTCATGTATGCGGTCTCGTAGTGGTCATCGGTCGACCCGGACGCCTTACCTTGATGGCCCGTCAAGAACGGACTCTGGGTGATCATGATATCGGGACGGACATCCAGGATCACCTCCCGGAGTGCGCGCACCGACTCAGGCTGCTCAGTCACCTTGAATGGCATCGAGAAGCCGAGATTCCTAACATCGGTGATGCCAAATATTGCGGCGGCTTCTTCCATCTCCTTCGCCTTTAGGGCGCTGAAGTCGCCGGGCGCCTGGTTGACGATGGCGGGGTCGCGCTCCGCCTCCGGCTTCATCAGCTCGTCATGGAGCGCCTCGTTGTGGGCAGACTCGCCCGTGGTGATGCTAACCACCGTGACTGTGTCGCCCGATGCCGCGGCAATCCCGAGTGTGCCCGCGTACCACGTAAAGTCGTGGGGGTGAGCGTTGACGCCCAAAATACGAAGCTTCCTACCCATTGGAACTCCTCCATGCCGCGAAATTGGTCCCGCCATTCGATCAGGCGGTCCGTACCGGGTTCACATTTCCAACCCAACGGTTTAAAGTGCACCGCCACGCCACGAGACGAGGACGGCGCAAAGATCTAGTGTGCCGGCGGCCTCTCGCCTACCATGCGTTCGTAGCGGTCGCCCACTGGCTCTGTGGCCCGCCTTAGCGCCGATTCCGCGACGGTAATCATCGGTACCAGTTCGGCCTTGTCGCGCACGAAGCCCTCACCGTACATGGCCCCCGCGAACCAGCCGACATTGCCCAACGAGACCTCCATCCGCTTCCGGGACCAGGCAGGATAGTGACCCTGGCTGGCATACTTGTTCTCAGCCTCGACTCGCTTCTCGAACCAGTCGCTGATGTCGACCACAAAGTCGAACTCATCGTTCTGATAATAGACACCGGGGTAGTAGACGGAAGCTATCGAGTGGGGGGCCGCGGTGTCACCCGGGGTGGCAGTGGCCGCCCGGCCCTGAGCCTCCAGACTCATAAAGGCAGTCTCCTCATGGTCGTCAGGTACCCTGGCCGGCATGCCGTTGCGGGTGGCGGTGTGTGGGCTCTGGGTAATCATGACATGGGGCCTCGTCTCCATGATTACGTCCCGCAGAGCGTCAATCGACTCGGGAAACAGGGAGACCCGATAGGGCTGCGGGAATCCGAGGATTCTGACATCTGTGATGCCGAATATCGCGCAGGCCTCCTCCAGCTCCTTCGCCTTCACGGCGCTGTAGTCCCCGGCCCCCTGGTTAATGATGGCGGGGTCGCGGTCCGCCTCCGGCTTCATCAGCTCATCGTGGAGAGCCTCGTTGTGAGTAGCCTCGCCGGTGGTGATACTGACGACGGTAACCTCGTCCCCGGCTGCCGCATGAATCCCGAGCGTGCCAGCGTAGTGAGTGAAATCGTGTGGGTGAGCGTTGACGCTAAGAATACGAAGGTTCTGACCCAATTGAACTCCTCCATGTCGTGAAAAGGTGTCCGCAATTCTATGGGCAGCACATGCGCGAGTCAAGGTCTTTTGCATAGTGATGAGTTGCCCTAGCGGCAAGGGCTGCACCATTCTGCAAGCATCCGCTGAACTACACCGCCTGTGTCCAGTCCACCACACCCCGCCCCCTGAGCGTGCGCAGCACATCTAAGCGTCCGGCAGGGGCGTAGTACGAAGAGTCGCGCACCGCCAAATCGTGACGATGCCGTAGCTATGTTATCTTAGAGCCTCTATCGTACCT
>CAUZNX010000089.1:0-5970 GCA_963580905.1 Dehalococcoidia bacterium
CTTGAAAACGGCAGCTCTGTCTTCAGCTTTGATTGGCTGGTGGTCGGGGCGACAAGTATCACATGGGGCGTCATCGTAGATCCCCTGTCAGTCACCATGCTGGGTCTCGTGACCTTCGTGGCACTACTTGTCCAGGTGTACTCGCTCGAGTACATGAAAGGCGAGTCTCGTTTCGGCTGGTACTTCGCAGCTCACTCCCTGTTCGTGACGGCGATGCTGGTCCTTGTGCTGGCTGACAACCTGATTTTCCTGTACGCGGCATGGGAACTGGTGGGCCTGGGCTCATACTTGCTCATCGGCTTCTGGTATGACAAGCGTCCCGCCGCCGAGGCAGCCAAGAAGGCCTTCGTTACCACGCGAATCGGTGACGTCGGACTCCTAATCGGCATAATCCTGCTTTATAAGGCCACCGGCACATTCGAGATCAGCGCCTTGTTCCACTCGGTTGAAGCGGGGCTCGAAAGCGGGCTCGTTTCTCAGACAATCGTCAACGTCGCGATGTTCCTGATCTTCCTGGGCGCGATGGGCAAATCAGCCCAGTTCCCGTTCCACGTGTGGTTGCCGGATGCAATGGAAGGTCCTACCCCGGTGAGCGCGCTCATCCACGCCGCGACGATGGTCGCCGCGGGTGTCTTCCTGGTGGCACGATTGATGCCGTTATTTGAAATGGCCCCTGACGTGCTGCTCATTGTCGCGGCCGTCGGGCTGTTCACGTTCGTGTTTGCCGGGACAATCGCACTGGTGATGCGCGATCTCAAGCGCGCTCTAGCCTACTCAACTATTAGCCACCTGGGACTGATGATGCTGTCGCTGGGTGCGGCAGGGGTGGGCGCAGCAATGTTCCACCTGGTCGCTCACGGCCTATCCAAGGCTCTGCTCTTTTTGGGTGCGGGTAGCGTAACCCATGGCACCGACAAGAAAGGTATCTGGGACATGGGCGGCCTTCGCCACAAAATGCCGATCACGACGGTCACGTTCCTGATCGGAGCGGCATCATTGGCAGGCATTGTGCCCCTCAGCGGCTTCTTTAGTAAGGACGAGGTATTACTGGCGGTACTGGACAACAGATCTCCGGTATTTCTGGTGCTGGCCCTCGCTGGGGTTGCGCTGAGCGCCCTGTACATCGGTCGCGTCGCCTTCGTGGTCTTCTTCGGCACGCCGAGTGAGGCGAGCCGGGACGCCCATGAGTCGCCCTGGCTCATGACAGGCCCGCTGGTGATTTTGGCGATTGGAGCCGCTGTTGCTGGAGTCCTGGCATTTGAGATGGGCGGCAGCTACGGTGGCTTCGGCGATTTCGTTGCGAGCGAGGGTGGGTTCCACGTCGAGTGGTGGCTGACAGGAGTGGCGCTGGCTCTGGCCGTCGCCGGGGTGCTGACCGCCTGGCTGACGTATGGAAGTGGCACGATATCCCATAGTCGCCTAGCCGGACGGTACCCGGCAGTCCACGGGTTACTGGTCAACAAGTTCTACGTCGACGAGGCATATCAGTGGGCCATAGATCGCGTTGTACTGGCCTTCAGCAGATTCGTCGCGCTGTTCGACCGCATTGTCGTGAATGACACGGGCGTCGACGGATCGGCGATGACCGTGATTTTGTCGGCCCTACGCCTGCGTCACCTGCAGTCAGGGCGCATGTACAACTACGGCATGGCCATGGCCCTTGGCGTCATCGGTCTTACGTTGGTGTGGTGGCTGAAACCATGAAGCACTACAACCCAGACCGCCCATAGCAATAATGGAAACCTTCGATTCATACGTTCTCTTCGCACTAATAGCGCTACCTTTGGCGGGCGCCGCGCTTCTAATAGGGGTGCCGTCCAACAAGGTGGGCCTCATACGTTGGCTGGCCACCCTGGTCTCCGCCGTCATACTGGCGCTTTCGCTGTACACCTTCGCCCTCTACGACCACGAGGCGGGGGGCTTCCAGTTTGAGCGGGCCTGGGTGTGGCTGGAGCTGACGGGCTGGCCCCTCGGCGGGCAGGGCATCGTCCTCGACCTAGCCATCGACGGCCTATCTGCTCTCATGGTGTTGCTCACAGGCATCGTCATGTTCACGGGCGTGCTGGTGTCCTGGAACGTCTCAGAGCGCAGCAAGGATTTTTCCATACTCTATTTCGTGCTGCTCGCGGGCGTGTTCGGCGTCTTCGTGTCGCTGGACATCTTTTTCCTGTTCTTCTTCTACGAGCTTGCTGTGCTTCCCATGTACCTGCTGATAGCAGTGTGGGGGAGTAGCTCCGACTTCGGTACGTTCCAGCGGACCAAAGAGTACAGCGCGATGAAGTTGATGATGTACCTGGTTGCAGGCAGCGTGCTCATCTGGATCGCGATCATAGCCATATTCGTCCAAGCGGATATGGGCACATTCGGTCTCAGAGCCCTACAGGAAGGCGGCGAGTTCTCGCCTACGTTCCAGCGCGTCTTTTTCCCGTTCCTGATGGTAGGGTTCGGGATCCTGGCAGGCCTCTGGCCATTCCATACCTGGTCTCCGGACGGCCACGTTGCCGCGCCGACCTCGGTCAGCATGGTTCACGCGGGCGTCCTGATGAAGCTCGGGGCATACGGCATAATCCGCCTGGGCATCGGCCTGATGCCCGAAGGCGCACAGGAGTGGATGCCTGTGCTAGTGGCCCTTGGCGCGGTGAACGTCATATATGGCGCACTATCTGCGATGGGCCAGCGCGACCTCAAGTACGTAGTGGGCTATTCCAGCGTCAGCCATATGGGGTACGTCCTAATGGGCATTGCGACGCTGCACGAGCTGGGCCTTAGTGGCGCAATCCTCCAGATGTTCTCCCACGGAATTATGACGGCGCTGTTCTTTGTGCTCATCGGCGCCATCTACGATCGAACCCACACTAGGGACATAGGCGTTCTTGAGGGAATGTCGAAGCGAATGGGCACGATAGGAGTCCTGTTTGCCGTGGCCGGACTCACATCTCTTGGCCTGCCGGGCCTCAGTGGCTTTGTTGCAGAGCTACTCGTGTTCCTGGGGTTGTTCCAGACCTACCCGATTCTCGGGGTACTAGGGGTTGTCGGAGCGGCGATCACCGCCGTGTACATCCTCAGGCTCATCGCAAAGGTTTTCTTCGGAACGTTGGGGGAGCAGTGGAGAGACCAGACAGACATTTCTCGGATTGAAGGGCTGTCGGCGGGTATTCTTGTGGCGTTCTTGCTGCTGATGGGGCTCTTCCCTTTCCCGTTCGTGAGGGTCATTGGTAGCAGCGTTGATGCACTGCTTGCCCTGGTGGCTGGCGTATGAACGACTTCAACCTGCTGTTACCCGAGTTTTTCGTAGCCGGACTGGCCTTTCTTGTGCTGGCCACAGACCTGGTGATTCCTGATGCACGCAAGCATCTTCTGGCCTACGGTTCGGCGGCAGGTCTTTTCGGAGTGGCCGCTTTTTCGCTGATCTTCCTGTGGGGGGACACGGGTACGCTCTACGATGGCGCGATCGTCGTCGACGGCTACGCCCTATTCTTCAAGGCATTCTTCCTCGTGATCGGGGCCTTCGTAGTTCTGGCAAGCATTGAGCACGTACGAAAACACCTGGAACATCCGGGAGAGTACTACGGCATTTTGATATTCACCGTGCTCGCCATGATGCTCATGGCAGCCTCACGGGAATTGCTCACAGCCTATATCTCGCTCGAACTGCTGTCTTTCGGGCTCTACGTCCTGGTCGCATACGATCGGTATAATGCGAAGTCCAACGAGGGTGGTGCAAAATACATCCTCCTCGGCGCACTATCATCCGCGCTGCTCCTGTACGGCATGAGTCAGATCTACGGCCTTCTCGGGACCACGCGGTTCGACGGAATCGCAGAAGCACTGGTCGCGACTCCGGATCTGAGCCTCGGAGTGCTGATCGGTCTCGTGCTCATTATCGCGGGGCTGGGCTTCAAGATCGCTGCTGTTCCGTTCCACATGTGGGCCCCAGATGCCTATGAGGGCGCGCCCGTGCCCGTAACCGCGTACCTTGCCGTCGGCTCCAAGACCGCGGCCTTCGCCCTCGTAGTACGCCTATTCATGGAGGCGCTGATCCCTGCGGCGGCCGACTGGCAGGTCATACTCGTCATCATGGCGGCGTTGACGATGACGGTCGGAAACCTTGGCGCTCTCGTTCAGACAAACATCAAGCGGCTGTTGGCGTACTCCAGTATCGGCCACGTGGGGTATCTGCTGATGGGTGTGGCGGCACTGGCAGCGGTAAACGGCGACGGCCTCGTCTCGGTCGAGCGCTCCAACATGGCCATCGTAGGAGTTGTACTGCACCTGGCCGCATATGGGGTCGCCAATATAGCTTTGTTCATTTGCGTTGGAGCCTTCTACAACGCCACTGGCAAGGAAGACATTGCAGACCTTGCCGGCCTCGCCCGACGCTCCCCGATGATCGCTCTAGTAATGGCTTCGGCCCTGTTCTCACTGGCCGGCCTGCCGCTGTTCGCAGGATTTGTGAGCAAGTTCTACCTCTTCAATGCGGTCGGGACGCAAGGCCTTCTCTGGCTTGCGGGCCTCGCCATCTTCGCGAGCCTCGTCTCCCTCTACTACTACCTGATGATCGTCCGGCAGATGTACGTCGAGCCCGTTCACGACGATACGCCGATCCGAGTACCCCGGCTCACGCTTGGCGTACTTGGGGTATTATTCGCGGGCATGGTATTCTTGGGCGTGTACCCGGCGCCGCTCGTGGACGCGATCCAGTATGCCGCTGACGCACTTCTCTCATCTGAAGGGGTCGTCCACCTGCTCCAGAGTCTGGACTGAATCTTCGGCCCTTTGATACACTTGCTGCCTACAACCTTGGGGGCCTGAACAGTTCCCCCGTCAGCCCTTCTTAATCCTGCATCCCGAAGGCTGATGCCGTACCTCAAACGGAAGAATGTCCGAGGGGAGATCGAATGACAACAGAAGAACAAGAGCAGCGAAAGCCCGAACGCGCGATGGTTGTGGTCGCCCACGCCGATGATGCCGAATTTGGGTGTTCCGGTACGGTTGCCAAATGGTGTGCAGAGGGCCTCGAAGTCGTGTACGTCCTGTGCACCGACGGTAGCAAAGGTACATCCGACCGCACGATATCCTCCGAAGAGCTGGCGAAGACGCGGGCCGAGGAGCAGATCAATGCTGGCAAGGTTCTTGGGCTCAAAGACGTCGCTCTACTTGGGTACCCCGACGCCTATCTGGAGCCCACGCTGGACCTGCGGCGAGATATCGCAAGAGAGATCCGACGCCACCGTCCCGACATAATCATTACAACGTACCCAATGCGCAATCTCGACGGCGCTGGTTGGGGTGTAGGACACCCCGATCACATCGCCGCCGGTGAAGCGACCCTTGCGGCCATTTTTCCTACGGCCCGCGATCACCTGACGTTCCCGGAGCTCCTTGAAGAGGGATTTGATACTCACAAGGTCTCTGAAGCCTGGATCATGGGCCACCCGGACCCCGACCACTGGGTCGATGTCACCGATCATATGGACACCTCGCTCGATGCACTGATGGAACATGCGTCCCAGTTGGGCGATAGGCCGGAGGATGAGATACGCGAGATGATGCGGACCGGGAGGCGGAACCGCGCCCTGGGCAAAGGGATCGAGTACGCTGAGTCCTTTCGCCGCATAGTGTACGATCGTTTGCGGCCCGCGCCGTCAGCAACCAAGCCATAGGGTGCTGCGCACGCTGAGTGGTCCGGTGCTGGATATTGCCTAACCGAGGTGGTGTTCGATAGGGTCTCTGATGATCTGGTTTTAGAGGGGTGTCCAGAGGGGCGCAGCCCTTCTGGAAGGGTGTGAGAGTGCTCCTCAAAAACATAAGCTCTCTCTTTTTCTCTTGAAAAAAAGGACCCGCCCGACAGGAGGACATAAGTGGATCGCAACGAGGCCAAGCAGCTAATCCAGGGACCGATTCAAGTCGTGCCGACCCCCTTCGACGAAAATCTCGACGTCGACTACGGTCTCATGGCCGAGTTGACCC